>DATIQI010000299.1:0-3398 GCA_035470985.1 Acidobacteriota bacterium | reverse complement strand
CACTACGCGAATTCGGCCCACGGGCGCGCGGCCGTGGAGGGGCAGAAGGAGGCGCCCTCCTGCATTTCGTGCCACAAGAACGAGATCAGCCGCGAGCGAAACGGGGGGGAAGTGACGGCGGAGCTGAAGCTGGATCAGGAGCGGCTCTGCCTCGATTGCCACCTCGACGACCCCGCCGTGAAGGCCCGGGTCGGACCCCAAGCGGGCTTCATCAAGGCCTACGAAGTCAGCATCCACGGCTCGGAGCTTCGCGCGGGGAACGAGAAGGCGGCCACCTGCGTCGACTGCCACGGCAGCCACGACATGGCGAAGGGGTACGAGTCGTCGTCCCAGACCGAGAAGCGCCATATCCCCGCGACGTGCGGGAAGTGCCACGACAAGATCTCCCACACGTTCGAGGCGAGCGTGCACGGCGCGGCCGTCCGGAAGGGCGTCTCCGACGCGCCCGTCTGCACCGATTGCCACGGCGAGCACACGCACAAGAAGGCCGACGCCCCCGACTCGCCGGTCGCGCCCGGCAACGTTTCGGCGGAAGTCTGCTCGCCGTGCCACTCGTCCGTACGCCTGGCCACGAAGTACGGGATCCGGAGCGACCGCTACCGGACCTTCAACGACTCCTTCCACGGACTCGCGGTCCGGGGCGGTCAGGTCGCGGCGGCCAATTGCGCCTCCTGCCACGGCTCGCACGACATCCTCCCCTCCACGAACCCGCGGAGCCTCATCCACCCCGCCAATCTGGCCAAGACCTGCGGCGCGTGCCACCCGGGCGCGACCGCGGCGTTCGCGACGGGGAAGGTCCACTTCGAGATGGCGGCGTCGGACGAGCCGCTCCTCTACTGGATCGCGACGATCTACACCCTCCTCATCATCGGCGTGGTCGGCGGCATGTTCCTCCACAACGCGGTCGACTTCTTCCGGAAGGCGCGCCACAAGCTCCGCGTCCGCCGCGGACTGGAGCACGCGCACGAGCCGGAGAGCCGGGCCCTGTACGTCCGGATGACGCTGAGCGAGCGGCTGCAGCACGTGTCGCTCCTGGTGAGCTTCACGGTGCTGGTGGTGACGGGATTCATGCTCCGCTATCCCGACGCGTTCTGGGTCGACTGGCTCCGCCGGGTGTGGGACAACCTCTTCGAAGCGCGAAGCGTCGTCCACCGCGTGGCCGGGGTCGTGATGGTCGCGGCGTCGCTCGTCCACATCCACTATCTGGCATTCACGGCCCGGGGGCGGGAGTTCCTGAGGGACATGATGCCGCGGCCGTCGGACATAGGGGACGTGGTCGGGGCCTTGCGCTATTATGCGGGCCTCCGGCGCGACCGGCCCCGGTTCGGCCGCTTCTCCTACATCGAGAAGGCCGAGTACTGGGCGCTGGTCTGGGGCACCGTGGTGATGGCGGGAACCGGCGTGGTTCTCTGGTTCCAGGATCCCTTCATCGCGATGCTCGGCAAGCTGGGGTGGGACGCCGCGCGCTCGGTCCATTACTACGAAGCGGTCCTGGCGACGCTGGCGATCCTGGTCTGGCACATCTATTTCGTGATCTTCAATCCGGACGTCTATCCGATGAACCTCGCGTGGCTGAAGGGAACGATCACCGAGGAAGAGATGGAGGACGAGCACCCGCTCGAGTTGGAGGCGATTCGGCGCCGCGCGGCCGAGGCGGCCGCCGCGAAGGCGGCGGCGGAGGCGTCGGGCCGGGGCGACGCGGCGGGCGACGCGGCGGGCGACGCGAAGGGCGAGGAGGGATCGCGTGAACGATAAGCCATCGGTGGATCTCGAACGGCGGGGCGTCCTCGTCTGGCTGACGCGGGGATTCCTCGCGCTCTGGGCCCCCGCGGCGGCCGGCGTGGGGGCCTCGTTCTTGAAGGCTCCGTCGACCGAGCACCGTCCCGGCGAGCGCCAGATCCTCGCGGGCCCGCTCTCCTCGCTCGCGATCGGGGACGCACGCTTCGTGCGCCACGGCACCGAGCCCGTCTTCGTCGTCCGCGTCTCGGAGTCGGAAGTCCTCGCCGTTTCCGCGATCTGCACGCACATGCGCTGCGTGCTCCGGTGGAACCGCGAGAACGGGACGTTCCTCTGTCCCTGCCACGACGGATCGTTCGACCGAAACGGCAACGTTCTCGCCGGCCCGCCCAAGAAACCGCTTCGGCAGTTTCAGGCCGAGGTGCGCGCCGACGAGATCGTGGTCCGGACCTGAGCGGAGGCTCGCGTGGACCCGAAACCCGGCGGTAAGCCATCGGCTCTGGAGTGGATCGAGTCCCGGCTCAACCTGACCGAGATCGTCTCGTTCCTCAGCGTCTTCGGCCTGCTTCCCTCGGAGCTCGATTCGCGGAAGCCGCTTCGCGAGGCGCTGCGCGAGGCGATGAGCCGGCCGCTCCCGTCCTACGCCCGATGGCCCCACGTCCTCGGCATCCTCTCGTTCATCCTCTTCCTGTTCCTGGGCGTGACGGGCGTGATGCTGGCGTTCTACTACCAGCCGACGGCCGACGTGGCCTACCAGTCGGTCACGCTCATCGCGCGCGACGTCGCGTTCGGAACGCTCCTCCACCAGTCGCACCACTGGGCCGCCGCGCTCTTCCTGATCGTCCTGGGCGCGCGCGTGATCCGCTTCTTCTTCGCCGGCCTCTACGCTCAGGGGCGCGAGGTGATCTGGATGGTGGCGGTCCTGACCTTCGTCGCCGCCACCATCGCCGATCTCACCGGCCGGCTCCTTCCCTGGGACGCGACCGGGTACTGGACGACCGTCCGCGCGCGGGAGGTGACCGACGCGCTTCCCGTCCTGGGCCCGATCACGTCGTTCCTGGTGGGCGGGACCGGGCTCGACTCGCTCGTCCTGACCCGCTACTACGTGCTCCATATCGCGGTCTTCCCGTTCCTCCTGGTCGGTCTCTTCTACGTCCACTTCGCGAGCATCCGGCGCGTCGGGCTCTCGCGGACGAACGTCACGCCCGGAACCCGTTCGATGCGGGTCGCGATGTACGACCTCCTCCTCCTGATCACCTTCATCTTCGGCGGCCTGATCACGTTCGCCGTCCTGATGCCGCACCCCTACGGAGTCCCGGCCGATCCGTTCGTCACGCCACCCGACGCGAGGGCGCCCTGGTACCTCCTCGCGCCCCACGCGCTGATGGAGGCGATTCCGGCCTTCGTACCGCGCTTCTTGAAGGGGCTCGTGCCGGAGTTGATCCTGGCGGCGGTCCTCTTCCTCCCGTTCCTCGATCGCGAATCGGGATCGGGCGGGCGGCGCCGGCTCTTCCGGAACGTCGGGATCGGAATGCTCGGTCTCTGGGCGGTCCTCACTGTGATCGGCTACCTCCTGGAGGTGAGCCGATGAGGGCCCTCCGGAGTCGGGCCGCGGTATTCGCGGCGGGCCTCGCGATCGCGGCCCTCGTCGCGGCGGCCGC
>DATIQI010000298.1:0-2766 GCA_035470985.1 Acidobacteriota bacterium | reverse complement strand
GCCAACCTCGGAACGATCTCTGCACTTGTAGGGAAAGAGGATGTGATTTTCTCGGATCGATTGAATCACGCTTCGATCATCGATGGATGCCGGCTCTCGGGCGCGAGGATCGTCGCATATGAGCATAACGACCCGGGCGCGTTGCCCCACCCCGGCACGACCGCCGATCGCGCCATGACCAGAAAGGGGCGCGGGCCCGCCACCGCCGTGTCGGGCGGCGCGGGCGCGATCGACTTGATGGACGGAGGGAGGGGCGGCGCGGCCGTGGAGTCGGGGCCGGGAGCCTGAGCGCGCGCGGCGACGGGGAGGAGGAGACCGAGGATCGCCACCGGGGCCGCGAGGCGGGCGCGGAGCCTCGCCCGCGCGCGCGCCGCGATTCGGGGCTCCGCCCCGCGGGCCTCAGCGCTTGCCGAAAACGCGCGCGGCGACGAGGAAGAGAACGAGGAGTCCGCCCGCGGCGTAGACGGCGGTGACGAAGCCGGACGAGAGGCCGGAGGCGAAGGAGGCGTGGCGGAGCAGGTAGTCGAGCCCCTGGCCCATCGCCACCACGAGAGCCGCGAGGAGGACGATGCCCCATCGGCGCCAGAGCGCGACGACCAGGATGGCGGCCACCAGCGCGACGACGAGGGGGTCATGCCAGTCGAGTGCGAGCCATCGGCGGATCAGATCCGGCACGGGGAGGTTCCCCGGTCGGAGGTTGGCGGAGACGTGTGGGAATCGAACCCACCTCGGACGGCGAAGCCGCCCGACAGAAGGATTTGAAGTCCTCGGAGACCACCAGATCCCATCCGTCCCCTCCGATCGTGCGCGAACCCGGCGGCCTCGCTCACGCGACCACCTCGAGCGGGCGCTGCCGGCGCGGGAGCACCTCGCCGACGACCGCGCCCCGGACGCGGGCGCGCGCGAGCCGCGCGAGGAGCGCGTTCACGCGGGACGGCGCGATCGCCACCAGGAGTCCGCCGGAGGTCTGCGGGTCGGCGAGGAGCCGGCGCGTTCCCTCCTCGACGTCCTCGTCCCAGAGCGTCTCCGCCCCGGCGAATTCGAGATTCGATTCGAGCCCCTTCGCCCAGACCCCCTGCGCCAGGAGCGCCGGCGCCGCCGAGAGGTGCGGCACGGCCCGGCTCCAGATGCGGAGCGTCTTCCGGCTCGCGCGGGCCACGTTCAGCGCGTGACCCAGGAGCCCGAATCCGGTCACGTCCGTCGCGGCGCTCGCGCGCTCCGCCGTCATGGCCGCCGCGGCCTCCCGGTTCAGCGCCGTCATCTGCTTCGTCAGGGCCAGCAGGTCCTTCCGCCCGAGGAGCCGCCGCTTCAGCGCGGTCGCCAGAATGCCGGTGCCGAGCGGCTTCGTCAGGACCAGGAGATCGCCCGCCTTCGCCCCCGCGTTCGTGACGATCCGCTTCGGCTCGATCGTCCCGGTCACGGCGAAGCCGAACTTGATCTCGGGATCGCGCACCGTGTGCCCGCCGAGGAGCGCCGTCTTCGCCAGCCGGAGCGTCTCGGCGCCGCCGCGGAGCATCTCCTTCAGGATCGTCTTGTCCTCCCGCTCGGGGAAGCAGACGATCGAGAGCGCCGCCATCGGCGTCCCGCCCATCGCGTAGACGTCGCTCACCGCGTTCGCCGCCGCGATCCGCCCGTAGTCGTAGGGGTCGTTCACGACCGGCGTGATGAAGTCGACCGTCTGGACGAGGGCCAGCCGCGGCGAGAGCTTGTAGACGCCGGCGTCGTCCCACGTGGAGGGCCCCACCAGCACCTTGGATCCGCGCGGCGCGCGCGGCAGCGATCGAAGCACGTCGTTCAGGTCCTCCGGACCCAGCTTGGCCGCTCAGCCGGCGCAGGCGACCTGTTCCGTGAGCCGGTAGATCTCGCGCCGGGTGTGGTTCACGTCCGGAAGGCCCAGGCTTCGATCTCCACGAGGCAGTCGAGGGGAAGGCCCTTCGCCGCGACGGTCGTGCGGGCCGGCTTGTGATCGCCGAAGCAGCGCGCGTAGACCTCGTTCATCGCGGCGAAGTCCTTCATGTCGGAGAGGAAGACGGTCGTCTTCACGACGTCGGAGAGTTCGGCGCCGCCCGCCTGGAGGACGGCGCGGACGTTTCGAAGGACGCGGTCGGTCTGCTCGGCGACGCCGCCCTCGACCAGCTTCCCCGTCGCGGGGTCGATCCCGGTCTGGCCCGACGTGACGATCCAGCGCCCCGAGAGCGGGCCGGTGCGTCCGGGCGCGTAGGGGCCGATCGGGGCCGGCGCGCCGGGAACGACGAGCGGCTCGGAGGCCGGGCGGCCGCTCATTCGACCGTCACGCTCTTCGCGAGATTCCGCGGCTGGTCGACGTCGCAGCCGCGCTCCACGGCCACGTAGTAGGCGAGGAGCTGGAGCGGAACCACGGCGAGGAGCGGCGTCAGGGGGCCCAGCGTCTTCGGGATGTAGAGGACGTGGTCCGCCTTCGACGCCACGTGATCGTCGCCCTCGGTCGCGACCGCGATGATCTTCCCCTTCCGCGCCCGCACCTCCTCCATGTTGCTGAGCACCTTTTCGTAGGCCGAGTCCTGCGCGCAGATGAAGACGACCGGCATGTTCTCGTCGATCAGCGCGATCGGCCCGTGCTTCATCTCACCAGCAGGATAACCTTCCGCGTGAATGTAGCTAATTTCCTTGAGCTTTAGGGCGCCTTCAAGGGCAATCGGGTAATTGATCCCCCGCCCCAGGTAGAGGAAGTTCGTGTGGTGGTAGAACTTGTCCGCCAGCCGCGCATAGTCCTTATCGTGATCCAAC
>DATIQI010000297.1:0-19688 GCA_035470985.1 Acidobacteriota bacterium | reverse complement strand
CCGGAGCATCCAGGCGGGGCGCCCCGCGCCGCGATACGTCGGGAGGAGGAAGGTGACGGGGCGGACGAAAGCGGGCGCGAGGCGAAGGAGGAGCGCGCGTTCGCGGAGCGACTCGCGCACCAGGTGGATCCGCCCCTGCTCGAGGTAGCGGATCCCGCCGTGGATCAGCTTCGAGGTGCGGCTGCTCGTGGCGTTCGCGAGATCGCCCCGTTCGGCGAGGAGGACCGAAAGGCCGCGAAGCGCCGCGTCCCGGGCGACCGCGACGCCGTGGATGCCGCCGCCGATGACGAGAAGATCGAGAATGGCTCCCTCCATGGAACCCGCGCCCGCCCCGGCGCCGACGCCGAGCCGGTCGCCGGAGTGTAGACGACCGCTCCCGTCGCGTCAGCCCGTTCGGTGGTATTCTCGGGGGCATGTCCGCGAATTCGAATCCGCGCTCGCTCCGCGGCCGGGTCGCGCTCGTCACCGGCGCCTCCAGCGGCTTCGGGGAGGGGATCGCGCGCCGCTTCGCGGCGGAGGGATGCCATCTCGCGCTGAACGCCCGACGCGCCGACCGCCTGGAGCGCCTCGCGCGCGACCTGCGCGCCGCGCACGGCGTGACCGTCTCGGTCCATCCGTTCGACGTCCGCGACCGTGCCGCCGTGGAGCGCGCCTTCGGCGCCGATCCGGCGCTCCTCGAGCGGCTCGACATCGTGGTGAACAACGCCGGCCTGGCGCTCGCGCTCGACGCCGTTCACGCGGGCGACCCCGACGACTGGGACCAGATGATCGACACGAACGTGAAGGGACTCCTCTTCGTCACGCGCGCGACGCTCCCCCACCTGGTTCGCAGGGGGAGCGGCGACGTGGTGAATCTCGGTTCCGTGGCGGGCCACCAGGTCTACCCGGGGGGCGCCGTCTACGCGGCGACGAAGTTCGCCGTGCGCGCCATCTCGGATTCGCTTCGCCACGACGTCCTCGGCACCGGAGTGAGGGTCATCAACGTGGAGCCCGGGCTGGCCGACACCGAGTTCAGCATCGTCCGATTCAAGGGGGACGAGGCGCGCGCGCGCGCGGTCTACGCGGGCGTGCAGCCGCTCCGCGCCGAGGACGTCGCAGACGCGGTCGCGTGGGCGGTCACGCGTCCGGCCCACGTGAACGTGCAGCAGATCCTCCTCATGCCGACCGATCAGGCGGCCGCACACTCCGTCCACCGGAGGCCTTCGTGACCGGGACCCGAGCCCGACTCCGTCCGCGCCCTCCCCGCCTCGCGCTCGTCCTCCTCCTCGTCGCGCTCCTCGCGGCGCCGCTCGGCCTCGCGGGCGACGCTCCGCCCTGGAGCGACGAGCAGGGCGGCGGCGAACCCACCATCGTCCTCCTCCACGGCCTCGGCGCGGACCGGCACGTCTGGGATCTCGTCGCGCCGCGCCTCGCGAAGGCGCACCGCGTGGTGCGCGTGGAGCTGCCCGGACACGGGGCGTCTCCCGCGCTTCGCACGGTCTCCGTGAAGGAGGCGGCGCGCGCCGTCGACCGCGCGCTCTCCGGACGGCGCGTCGAGAAGGCCGTAATCGTCGGGCATTCGTACGGGGCCTGGATCGCGCTGGAGGGGGCGGTGGCGAAACCGAAACGGACGGCGGCGGTCGTCGTCCTCGACATGGGCTCCTACACGCCGGCCGACTCGACGCGGATCGCCTCGCTCGAGACCTACCTGAAGGAGCGGTACCCCTCCCTGATCCGGGTCATCTTCGAAACCATGTCGGAGGACCGGACCGAGGCCGATTCCGCGGTGGCCCTGGCGCTTCGCGTCCCGGCCGACGTGCTGAGCGCCTACTTCCGGGATTCGTGGCGGACGGACCTGCGTCCCCGGATCCGGGACCTGACCGTACCGGTGCACGTGATCGCCGCGTCCGGAACCTGGCCCGCGTCGCAGCCGTGGGAGGTCGCGCGCCGTCACTTCGGATACGAAACGAAGGGGCCCGTGCACGGCTACCGCGTGGAGAATTCGGGGCACCTGATCATGCGCGATCAGCCCGACACCCTCGTCGCGCTGATCGAGCGGATCGCCGCCGGCGTCGGGGCCGGCGCGGGGGCGGGATCGTCCGGGGCCGGCTCGGCCGGCCCGCCCCGCTGACCGGCTAGGCCCGTTCGAGCACGTGGTAGAGGTTCCCGTGCTCCCCGAAGCGCTTCCACTCGACCGGAAACGGCTCGAAGCGGTCCCAGTAGAGCGCGGCGAGCCGAAACGGGCTCGCTTCCACCAGCCGGTCGAAATCCTCCTGCGTCCAGTAGCGGAGCACGTGCTCTTCCTCGATCCGCCGCTTCCAGGCGCCGCGCCGCGCCGTGACCACGCAGCGCTGGTAGCTCCGCTTCGCCGGCGCGTCCTCGCGCTCGACCGCCCAGAGGAGCGTCGTGGAAAGTCCGCGGCCCCGGTTCCCCCAGGGCCCGAATCGCGACAACTCGGGCGGCTCCCCTCCGTAGGAGATCTGCACGATGTAGACGCCGCCCGGGCGGATCATCGCCCCCGCCGCGTCGAGGTGGCGCGCGAACGACGCGTCGTCGAGGAGGTAGCCGATCGAGTTGACCGGATTCAGCGCGGCGTCGACCGGTCCGCCCTCCCGGAACGTCGCCATGTCGCCGACATGCGCCTCGCCGCCGAGCGGACGGAGCCGCGCGTCGGCGTACGCCGCCATCTCGCCGCTCAGGTCGTACCCGACGGTTGCGTAGCCGCGGCGCGCCAGCGCCTCGAGGAGCCGTCCCGTGCCGCAACAGGGCTCGAGCACGCGGCGCACCGGCCCGCGCGCGTGCAGACGGAAGCACGATTCGTAGAAATCGAGCTCGCGATCGAGATTCCACCCGAACGCGACGTCGTAGATCTCGGGGCTCGAATAGAGGGGCGCGTCGATCGTCTCCACGAACGGAAGTCTACCGCGCGCGCGGATCGCGTGGTAGGTTTCGGTCGCGGGCGCGGGAGCGCGCGTTGCCACGGGAGGCCGACGAACGCATCATGAACGAGACGCCGCTACGCATCATCATTCTCTACGACGAGTGGTACGTGGACCGCGAGGACGCCGACGCCGTTCGCGAAGCGGAGGCCGCCGCGGAGAACGGGGCGGCGCCGAAGCGGCGGAAGCGGCGCGAGCGGCTCGACCGCGAGGAAATCCACGACGCCCTCGTCCGCCGCGGCCACGCCTGCGCGTACCACTGCCTCGACGGAAAGACCCGGAGCCTGAAAGCGCTCGCGGGTCTCGAGGTCGATCTGATCTTCAACCTCACCGAATCGTACGCCGGCGACGACACGAAGGACGTGAACCTCGCCGCCTACCTCGATCTCCTCGGACTCCCCTACACCGGATCGGGCCCCGCCGGGCTCTACCTCGCGCAGGACAAGGCGGTGGCGAAGCGGCTCTTCGCGTTCCACGGCATCCGCACGCCCCGCTTCGCGACCGTCTACCAGGGCCGGCTCCAGTGGGCGGACGATCTCCGCTTCCCGGTGATCGTGAAGCCGAAGCGCGAGGACGGCTCGATCGGCATCGAGTTCAACGCGGTGGTCGGCTCCATCAAGGAGCTGATGGAGCGGATCGACGCGCTCCACGCGGATCTCGACAGCCCGGTGCTGATCGAGGAGTACATCGAGGGACGGGAGCTCTACGCGGCCGTCCTGGGCAACGACCCGATGACCGCCCTCCCCCTCGTGGAGCTCGATCTGGCGGGCGTGCCGGAGGGGATGCCGCGGATCGCCGGGACGGAGGTGAAGTGGGAGCGCGGCACGGAGGCCTACAAGAAGACGAAGCTCGGATTCCCGGCCGACCTCCCGGAGGAACTGGTCTCCGACATTCAACGGACGGCCGTTCGCGCCTGCCGCGCCCTGGAGATTCGGGACTACGCGCGCGTCGACCTGCGGCTCGCGGACGACGGCGCCTTCTACGTGCTGGAGGTGAACCCGAACCCGTGGCTCCATACGTCGGCCGAGTTCGCGATGGCCGCGAAGGAATCGGGGCGGGACCGCGTCTCGCTCGTGGCCGAGATCGCGGATCTGGCCCTCACGCGATACCGGGGCCGCGTCCTCCAACGGTGAGCCCCGTTCCCCGGTCCAATCGTGCACCGGGGCCCGCTTGACAGCCCGAGCCCCGCGACGGAACATCGGGGACTTCCATTCATGACGAGTTTCCATCGCCGATCTCGGCGTGACCGCTCCCCCACTCAGGAGATCCTGGATGAACATTCGCCCTCAATCTAATGGTGCAATGCGACTTGCGGCGACACTCGCCTTGGTCGTCTCGGCTTCGCTCGGCGCCCTCCAGGTCGCCGCGCCCGCCTCCGCGGCGACGGCTCCCCAGATCCAGCTCGAGTTCGAGAAGTACACGCTCCCGAACGGGCTCGACGTCATCCTTCGCGAGGACCACCGCCTCCCGATCGTGGCGGTGAACATCTGGTATCACGTCGGCCCGGCGAACGAGGCCGCGGGCCGCACCGGCTTCGCGCACCTCTTCGAGCACATGATGTTCCAGGCGTCCGGGCACGTCGGCGAGGACCAGATCTGGCGCTACCTCGAGGGAGCCGGAGCCTCCTTCATCAACGGGACCACCGAATTCGACCGGACGAACTATCTGGAGGACGTTCCGGCCAATCAGCTGGAACTGGCCCTCTGGCTGGAGAGCGACCGGATGGGCTTCCTCCTCGACAAGGTGACCGCGGCGTCGCTCGCGAACCAGCAGGACGTGGTCCGGAACGAGCGGCGGCAGGGCGTGGAGTCGGCTCCCTACAACCTGGTCGAAGAGGCGATGTGGCAGCAGGTCTTCCCGAAGGGCCATCCCTACCACGCGTGGGTGATCGGCTCGCACGAGGACATCCAGGCCGCGAAGCTGGAGGACGTCCGCGACTTCTTCAAGCGCTACTACTGCCCCAATAACGCGAGCCTGGTGATCGTCGGCGACATCGACAAGGCGAAGACGAAGGCGCTCGTCGAGAAGTACTTCGGCACGATCCCGCGGGGCGAGCCGGTTCCACCGATCGCGGCCGTCACGCCGCCGATCACGCAGGAGCGCCGCATCTCGATGACCGACGAGGTGACGCTCCCGCGCGTCTACATGGCGTGGCTCACCGCGCCGATCTACACGCCGGGCGACGCCGAAGCGGTCATCGCCGCCGACATCCTGGGCGGCGGCAAGTCGAGCCGGCTCTACAAGTCGCTCGTCTACACGAAGCAGATCGCGCAGGACGTCACGGCGTCGCAGGGCTCCTACGCGCTCGGATCGGTCTTCCAGATCACCGTCACGGCGAAGCCGGGCCACACGCTGGAAGAAGTCGAGAAGGCGATCCAGGAAGAGCTCGACCGATTCATCGCCGAGGGCCCGACCGCCGCCGAAGTGGACGCGTCGCAGACCGCCGTCTTCTCCGGGATCGTCACGAGCCTCGAGAACTTCGGCGGCTTCGCCGGCGTCGCCGATCGGCTGAACCAGTACAACCACCACCACAAGGATCCGGGCTACCTGAACCAGGATCTCGCGCGGTACGCCGCGGTCACACCGGAAGCCGTGAAGCAGTTCGGCCGGGAGCGCCTCGGGACGAACCAGCGCGTCGTGGCCTACGCGATTCCCGGAGCGAAGGTCATCGGGAACGACCCGCCGGCCCCGCCGAAGCCCGAGGCGAAGGAGGAAGCGGTGACGTCCGCGGAGCCGTGGCGCTCCACGCCGCCGGCCGCCGGGCCGGCCCCGACGGCGAGGCTGCCGCGGGCGAAGAAGTTCACGCTCGCGAACGGCCTCACGACGTTCCTGGTGGAAGCGAACCACCTCCCGCTCGTCGCCGCGAACCTCGTCTTCCGCTCGGGAAGCGCGCTCGACCCGCCGGGCCTCGAGGGGCTCGCGGGCTTCACCGCGTCCATGCTGGACGAAGGCACCGCGAAGCGAAACGCGCTCCAGATCGCCGACGAGGTCCACGCGCTCGGCGCGCTCCTCGGCACGAACAGCCAGGTGGACGGGAGCAACGCCTTCACGCGTTCGCTGAAGCCAAACGCCCCGGCCGCGCTCGCGCTCCTGGCCGACGTGGTGACGTCGCCCGCCTTCCCGGCGGCCGAGGTCGATCGCGTGAGGAACGAGCGCTTGACCGCGCTCCTCCAGCAGCAGGATCAGCCGTTCCCGACCGCGATCCGCGTCATGAACTCATGCCTCTTCGGACCGAAGCACCCGTACGGTCACACGGTGCTCGGGACGCAGGAGGCGCTGAAGCAAATTGGCCGCGACGATCTCGAGTCGTTCTACAAGAACGCCTACGGCCCCAAGAACGCCGCCCTCATCCTGGTCGGGAATCTGACGGAGGCGGAGGCGAAGAAACTGGCGCAGGAGATCTTCGGCTCGTGGAAGGGATCGAGCAAGGCCGCCGCGCCGCCGCCCGCCGGCGTCATGACCGACGCACGCGTCGTGATCGTGGACAAGCCGGGCTCGAACTCGACCGCGCTCCTCGCCGGCCAGTTCGGCGTCGCGCGCTCGAATCCGGAATACGAGAGGCTGGACGTGATGAACACGGTGCTGGGCGGCCTCTTCTCGAGCCGGATCAACATGAACCTGCGCGAGGACAAGGGCTACTCGTACGGCGCCTTCTCGTTCATGGGGCAGAACCGGGGCGTCGGCCCCTTCATGGCGGGCGCGCAGGTCCGCGCCGACGTGACGGGTCCCTCCGTCGAGGAGATCCTGAAGGAGGTCACCGCCGTTCGGGACAAGGGCGTGACGGAGGAGGAGCTGAAGCTCTCGAAGGAGTCGATCGTCCGCCCGCTTCCGGCGAATTTCGAGACGTCGCAGAGCACGGCCGGGACCATGGCGAACCTCTACCTCTTCGACCTCCCGGTCGACTACTACGAGACGCTCCCGGCGCGCGTGGCGTCCATCACGTCGGCCGACGTGGCCGCGGTGGCGAAGAAGTACCTGACGCCCGAGCGGATGGTGGTCGTGGCGGTCGGCGACCGGAAGGTCATCGAGCCCCAGCTGCAGAAGTTGAATCTCGGGACGGTCGCGATCCGGGACGCCGAGGGGAAGCCGGTCGCCGGCACGGCGACGCCCGCCTCGTCCGCGCCCGCTTCGAACTAGTCCGCGCGCGACCGCGCGACGCGGCAAGCGAAGGGGCCGCCCCGGGAGTCCTCGGGGCGGCACTTCGTCGTGCGTTCGCGATCGGCGCTACTCGCCCCCGCCGCCCGCGCCGGCGGACGCGACCGTCGGAGCGCCGCGCCGCGCCAGGTACTCCTCGACGAAGAGGAGCCCCGCCTCGCCCGCGCGCCGGACGATGCTCAGGAGCTGATCCATGCTCGAGACCTCCTCCAGCTGCTCGTTCACGAACCACTGGAGGAAATTCCGCGAGATGTGATCCGATTCAGCGATGGCGAGATCGACGAGCCCGTTGATCTGCTTCGTCACCGCCAGCTCCCAGTCGAGCGAGAGCTTCACCGCCTCCTCCGCCGTCTTGAACTCCGCCTTCGGCGCCGAAATGGCCGGGATCACGACCTGCCCGCCCGCGTCGACGACGTACTGGACCAGCTTCATCGCGTGCATCCGCTCCTCGTCCGCCTGGCGGAGGAAGTGCGCGGATAGCTCGGGAAGACTCTCTCTTCCGAAGTGGCATCCGATCGAGACGTACTGGAGCGAGGCTCCGAACTCGTTTCCGATCTGCGTATTCAGTGCGTCGTTCATCTTCTTGCTGATGAGCATGAACGGCTCCTCTCCCCCGGACGAGCCGGGTAAGTATGTGTCCCCAAGGGGATTCGAACCCCTGTCGCCGCCGTGAAAGGGCGGTGTCCTAGGCCAGGCTAGACGATGGGGACCCATCTTCGAAATCGTGGGGCTCGACGGGCGGAACCCATGGAGCCGAGCCACTATAGCGCAGCCGGGCCGCCTCCGCCAGTCCGCGACGCCCCGCTCCGGCCGTGGCGCGATCGAGCCACGCAGGGCTCGATCGAACCACCCACATTTCGAGGCCCTCGAACAGCCTCCCCCGCAACGAGCGCATTCCCAACCGCTTCCGATCGTCTCCGAAACGGCACGGCTAATGCCTTCCAGTAAGGGTGGCTAGAAGTCCATGGAGGACGTCGAGCCACGGAGGGCTCCGCCCGGACGCTCGGGCGATCGAAACGGGACGCCGCGCTCGCTCCACGTGGAACGCGGCAGGAGAGGAGACGGGAGATGCTGGTGGCGATCTACGTCGGCCTGGTGGTCCTCGCCGGCGCGGCCTCGATGGTCGCGGCGGGGACTCCCGATTGGTCGAACGTCGGTCTGCCGCTCCTCTTCTGGCTCCTCGCCAATCTCCTCGGAGAGGTCCTCTGGCTCCCCGCGCCCAAGGGGCGCGGCTATCTCAGCATGGCGAACGCCGCGAACTTCGCGACGCTCCTTTGCCTGCCGATTTCGTTCGCGGTGCCGGTGACGGCACTGGCCGGGTTCGTGGCGGATCTGATCTTCCGCCGGCGCGCCTGGTACCGCGCGCTCTTCAATGCCGGCATGTGCGCGGTCACGGTCTACGCGGCGTACTCGGTCTTCCGCCTCGCCGGCGGCGCCAGCTATTCGCTCGACGCGCTCGTCTCGCCGCTGAACGCGCTGCCGCTCGCGCTCTCGGCCGTGACCTACTTCGTCCTGAACACCTGGCTGGTCGCGGGCGTGATCGCCCTCCACCGCAATCACCCCATCTGGACCGTCTGGCGCGAGAGCTTCGCGTTCGCCTACGAGCTGGTGGGGGTTGTGGTGCTCCATCTCCTGGGATTCATGTTCGCGGCGCTCTTCCACACGTGGGGCTACATGAGCGCTTTCGTCGCCGTGTTCGTCACCTACTTCATCCGCGACGCCTACGCCCGGTACACGGCCGACATCATCAGCCGGCCGGGCGCGGTGACGCGGCATCGGGAAGGGAGCCCGATCGCATGAGCCGACCCCGGAGGAGCCGATACCCCATCGTGACGAGCGCCGCGGCGGTCCTCGCGCTCCTCGTCGCCCTCGCCGGCTGCGGCACGTCCCCCACCGCGCCGCCGAGCGGCGACCAGGCGGTCGTCGCCCAGGGGCCGGAGGTGCTGAAGGTCCACGCGGACGGCTCCACGAGCTTCGTGCCGATGAGCGCGGTGCGCTACGCGCCGACGCCGCTTCCCGGCGGATCGGAACTGATCTTCGATCCCACCCGCCGCCTCACGGTGACGGCGGAGATCGACGGCGCGGTCGGCGGCCGGCTCATCTGCGGCCCCTACGTCCTGACCTTCCCCGCGGGCGTCTTCGCCGGCGTCGGCACGGTCACGATGACGATGCCCGACTCGACGATCATGCTCTGCGATCTCGACGTCCTACCGGCGGAGCTGAACGACTTCCTGAAGCCCGTGGACCTGGCGCTCCACACGTCGGGCACCGACGCCGATCTCGACTCGCTGCAGATGTACTGGTGGGACGAGGAGAAGGCCTCGTGGGTCGACATGGGGTGCCAGAAGGAGACCGACCTCGAGCGCGTGCTCGACGCCGAACTCCTGACGCTCGACGCGGCCACGGGCGTTCGCCTCCAGCTTTCCCACTTCTCGCGGTACGCGACCGGAAAGGCGGGCTGGTAGTCCCGAGAGGCTCCCACCCGTCCGCGGCGCCGGCGCCACCCCTTCTCGCCGGCGCCGCACTCGTTTTTGCCCCGTTGCGCGCCCCCCACGGCGCCGCTATCCTCATGGATTCCAACGCACATTCCGCGCGTCGCGCGCTCACCGAGGAGGGGCCATGGAGAAGTTCGACGGCGTCGATTACATGGAGATCGATGGCCTGTTCAGCGAAGAGGAGATCCTGATCCAGGATACCGCCCGGAAGTTCGTCCAGGACCGGTTGATGCCGATCATCGAGAAGCACAACCGCGACGCGACCTTCCCCGCCCACCTCATCCCCGAAATCGGCGAGCTCGGATTCCTCGGCGCGAATCTCGAAGGCTACGGCTGCGCGGGCCTCAGCAACGTGGCGTACGGCCTGATCATGCAGGAGCTGGAGCGGGGCGACAGCGGCTTCCGCTCGTTCGTCTCGGTGCAGGGCGCGCTCTGCATGTGGCCGATCTACGAATACGGGACGGAGGAGCAGCGGAAGAAGTACCTCCCGAAGATGGCGACCGGCGAGCTGATCGGGTGCTTCGGCCTCACGGAAGCCGACTTCGGCAGCAACCCGAGCGGCATGCTGACGACCGCGCGGAAGGACGGCGATTCCTACATCCTGAACGGCAGCAAGATGTGGATCACGAACGGAGGCGTCGCCCACCTCGCCATCGTCTGGGCCAAGCTCGACGGCCGCATCCGCGGTTTCATCGTCGAGAAGGGTACGCCCGGCTACTCCACGTCGGACATCCACGGCAAGTTCTCGCTCCGCGCGTCGGTCACGTCGGAGCTGGCGTTCCAGGACTGCCGGATCCCGGCGGAGAATCTCCTTCCGAACGTGGACGGGCTGAAGGGGCCGCTCGGCTGCCTGAACCAGGCGCGCTACGGCATCGCGTGGGGCGGGATCGGCGCGGCCATGGCCTGCTATCACGAGGCCCTGAACTACTCGAAGACGCGCATCCAGTTCGACCGGCCGATCGCCGGCTTCCAGATGGTCCAGGAGAAACTGGCCTGGATGATCCGCGAGATCACGAAGGGGCAACTCCTCGTCCTCCAGGTGGGACGGCTCAAAGACGCGGGGAAGGCGAAGCCGCACCACATCTCGATGGCGAAGATGAACAATGTGGACGTGGGGCTCCAGTGCGCCCGCCTCGGCCGCGCCATCCTGGGCGCGAACGGAATCACGGACGAGTACCAGTGCGGCCGCCACATGTGCAACCTCGAGTCGGTCTACACGTACGAGGGGACGCACGACATCCACACGCTGATCATCGGCGAGGCGGTGACGGGGATTCCGGCGTACAAGTAGCCCCGGCGCGGGAGCGCGCGGGAGCGAAGCGACGAACGACGACGAGCCGTGGGAGCCGCGAGGCTCCTACGGCTTTCGTTTGCCCGCGAGCGAGTAGCGCGGCTCCGGGAGCCGGAACGCCGCCAGGCCGAGCGCCACGACGCCGAGCGCGAGCGAGCCCGCGGCGACGGGCACGAATCCGACCCCGTCGATGAGGGGTCCGCAGGCGGCCGCGCCGATGACGAGCACGGGCGTTCCGATCGCCGGCACGAGGCCGAGGTACGAGGTGTTGTCCTCGTGGGGCGAGAAGGCCATGGAGAGGTTGAACATGGCCAGGCGGTCGCTGACGATGTAGACGCCGAGCAGGAACGCGGTCGCGTAGTACCAGAACGGAGTGGCGCCGAAGATCGCGGTGGCGAGCCCGGCCGAGAAGGCCGCGGTCGCGATGACGGCCACCTTGGCGTATCCGAAGCGATCCCCGATCGCGCCCGAGAGGAGGCTCCCCACCATGTTCCCCACCATGGCGACGGCCGTGTAGATCGCGGAGTCCTTAGGCTGGAGCGCGAAGCGCTGCTCCGCCCAGATCGGGTAGAAGGCCGTGAGCACCGGCCACCCCAGGCAGAGCATGAAGATCGTGAGATAGACGCGAATGCCGCTTCGGTCGGTAAGGATCTCCTTCGTATGCCCGACGATCCCCCGAAGCGGGTCGGTCTCGTCCGAGACGCCGCCCGGCTCCTCGACCACGGGGATGAAGAGGAAGCTTCCGATCGCGAACGCCGCTCCGGCGATGCCGAACCCGATTCCGTAGTTCGCGGGGAACGGAAGCCCGCTCCCGATGATGAGGCTGCCGACCCAGCCCCCGACCGCGCCCATGAGCGTCTGGAAGAAGAAGATGATCCCGAACGAGCGCGCGCGGAGCTCGGGTCGCGTGACGCGGCCGATGAAATTGATCCAGACCGGGATGAGGAACCCCATCCAGATCCAGGCGAGCCCCCATCCGGCGAGGATCACGGCCAGGTCCACGGCGGGCGAGATCCGCGGCCCGAAGAGGAACCACCCGGCGGTGAGGAGCCACGGGATCGCCGGAACGATGTGGCCGATCAGCACGAAGCGCTTCCGGTAGACGAGGCGTCCCGTGAAGTGGGCGGCGAAGATCCCGGGGATCCCGGTCGCGATGAGGAAGAGGACGGGAAGCGCCGAGATCGTCGTATTCGACGCGCCGAGCTGGCTCAGGAAGACCGGCAGGATGGCGACGTTCGAAATGAGCGCGAGCGCGACGCCGTAGAAGATCTCGACCCCGAAGACCCAGGAGAGGTTCTGCCAGTGCCGGGAGAGGGAGAGGGTCACGAGTTCCGGCCGCGTCCCAGGCGCGCCTTCGCCTCCTGGATCTCCCGCCACCGCTCCAGAATCGCCTTCTCCGCCCCGCGCGCGACGCCGCGCCAGTAGACGGGCGTTCCCATCTCGTCCGGGAAGTAGCGCTGGGCGTCGATCGCGTCCTCCCGGTCGTGCGCGTACTCGTACCCCTCGCCGTACCCCAGCTCCTTCATCAACCGCGTCGGCGCGTTCCGGATGTGGAGCGGCACGGGGTAGGGCGGCTTCTCGAGGGCGTCGCGCGCCGCCGCCTGGTAGGCGCGATAGACCGAGTTGCTCTTCGGAACGACGGCCAGGTAGACGACCAGCTGCGCGAGGGCCGTGTTGCACTCGGGCATGCCGAGGAAGTGGGCCGCCTCCTTCGCGGCGATGGCGAGGCGGAGCGCGTTCGGATCGGCGAGTCCCACGTCCTCCGACGCGAAGCGGACGAGGCGCCGGGCCACGTACATCGGGTCTTCCCCCGCCTCCAGCATCCGCGCCAGCCAGTAGAGCGACGCGTCGGGATCGCTTCCCCGGAGCGCCTTGTGGAGCGCCGAGATCGTGTTGAAGTGTTCCTCCCCCGCCCGGTCGTACGGGAGGGCGCGACGCTGCGCCGCCTCGCGGACGTCCGACTCGGTGAGCGCGGGCGGTGTGCGCCGCCGCGCC
This sequence comes from Acidobacteriota bacterium, assembly GCA_035470985.1. Lineage (GTDB taxonomy): Bacteria > Eisenbacteria > RBG-16-71-46 > SZUA-252 > SZUA-252 > SZUA-252. The sequence continues at coordinate 6,834 of DATIQI010000297.1, read as the reverse complement.
AAATTCGAAGCGATCTCGAGCGTCGTGAGCGCGATCCGCGCGTCGCCGCCGGAGATCGAGGCGATGAAGGAGAGCACGTCGGGCTCCGCGGAAACCCCGGTCGCGCCGAGGCCCCGCTCCGGGTCGCCGAGCGCGCGGGCGAGGATCCGCACGATCGCCTCGTCGCCCAGGAGATCGAGAACGATCACCTTCATCCGGGAGAGGAGCGCGGAATTCACCTCGAACGAGGGGTTCTCGGTGGTGGCGCCGACCAGGACGATGGTGCCGTCCTCCACGTGCGGAAGAAAGGCGTCCTGCTGCGCCTTGTTGAAGCGGTGGATCTCGTCCACGAAGAGGATCGTGGCGCGCCCGTTCGCGCGCCGGGTGGTCCGCGCCCGCTCGATCGTCTCGCGCACCTCCTTCACGCCGGAGGTCACGGCGCTGAAGGCGACGAACGTCGCCCCGCTCGCTTCGGCGAGGAGCCGCGCCAGGGTCGTCTTGCCGCAGCCCGGAGGGCCCCAGAAGACGATGGAGGGAAGCGTGGCGGTCCGAAGGGCGTTTCCGAGAAGCGTCTCGGGCCCGAGAAGTCGTGCGCCCCCCTCGAATTCCTCCAGCGTGCGGGGCCGCATCCGCTCCGCGAGCGGCGCGCGCGACGCCATCCGGCCCTTCCCCGGGCCCTCGCCTTCGAAGAGATCGAGCGGTTCGTCCATCGCCGGCCGCGCGGCTACGCGGGGAGGAACGTCAGTTCGACGGAGCGCGTGCGCGGCCCGTCGAACTCGCAGAAGAAGACTTCCTGCCACCGCCCGAGCGCGAGCGCGCCGTCGCGCACCGGCACCCAGACGGAGGAGCCGACGAGGATCGCCTTCACGTGCGCGGCGCTGTTCCCTTCCGCGTGGCGGTAGCCGCCGCTCCAGGGAACCAGGCGGTCGAGGACGCGCTCCACGTCGGCGACGACGTCGGGATCGTACCCCTCGTTCACGCAGACACCGGCGGTGGTGTGGGGGATGGAGACGTGGAGAAGGCCGTCGCCGCGGAGAAGGTTCCGTCCCTCCCTGGCCAGACGATCACCCAGAGGCACGAATTCGGTGCGGGAGCGGGTCTCGAGCGTCAGCCGGAGGGCCGGCACGTCAGCTCCGAGCGGCCCGCTCGGACTCGACCTCGACGAAGGGGACGTCTTCGGCCGCCGAGCGGTCGATGCGCGGAGGAGCGGGCCGACCGGCGGCCTTCCTCGCACCCGCCGCGCCGCCGACCGGCGTCGCGCCGGACGCGCGTCGGCCGCGCGAGATCGCGCGGCGCATCGCCACGAAGAAGAGGCGCAGGAAGAAGAGGACGAAGAGGGCGACGAGCAGCCGCCCGAGGAAGCGGAACAAAGGGCCCTCCGGTGCGCGATCCCCGCCGCTACCGGGCGGTCGGGTGACGCAGGAGCTCGGCCGCGCGCGCCGTCAGTTCCGCGAGCGGCTGGTCGTTGTACTCCACGATCTTCTGGAAGGCGGCGATGCGGCGCTCGACCATCTGGTCTTCCCGCTTCGCGGCGAAGAAGGTCCCCTTGTTCGTGAGCACGTCGCGCTCGAACATCGTCGGCATCGGGTAGTGCGCGCGCTCGTGCGCGGGGATCTGCTTCGCCAGGAGGAACTCGCGCTCGGTGACTTCCTCGGCGGGCGCGGGGCCGGGCTCGGGGAGCGGCTTCACGACCTGGTAGGCGCGCAGCGCCAGCAATTCGGTCCAGACGTCCGCGCTCGCGATGCCTCCGCCGGGCGCCGGGTGGAAGTCGAAGAACGGGTCGATCTCGCGGCTCAGACCGGTTTCCTCGCCGAGGATCAGGGCGAGACGCGTCAGCCGCGCGAGGCCCGCGATGCCGCGCACCTCCGGAACGGCCCGCGTGTCCGCGAACCAGTAGAGGAGCATCAGGAAATCGCCCCTCGTGAGGGGGCCCGTGGCCGCGATGTTGGCGTGCGGAATGCCGCTGCTCAAGCGTCTCTCCTTTGGGCCGACGGGACCGGATGCCCTTCGGACGGGGCGCGAGACGCCGCTACGGCTGCTCCCGCTCCCCTCGCTTCAGGATCTGGATATTCCCGTTGGTCGTGACGAGCGCGATCGTGGCGCCACCGCCCCCGATCGTGCCCTTGATCGACTTGCTGCTCATGACGCCGCTCACCGTGATCGGGAACGACGCGGTCACCTTTCCGTTCGTGGTCCCCGCTTCCACCCGCGCCTTGATTCCCGCGGGCAGCGTGAGGACGACATTGCCGTTCGTCGTGGCGAGCGAGATCGCGTCGTTCGCGCCGATCGAGCCGACGTCGGCCCGAACGCTGCCGTTCGTCGTCGAACCCTCGACCGTGCCCGAGATGCCGAGCAGCTCGATCGAGCCGTTCGTCGTCCCCACGTCCACCGACCGGCCACCGCCCGAGATCCGGACGTCGCCGTTCGTCGTGCCCGCCTCGATGTCCTGCGCGATCCCCCGAATGCGGATCTCGCCGTTCGTCGTCTCCAACTCGAGCGACGTCTGGCGCGGCACTTGGATGTAGTAGTGGATGTCCATGGACGCCACCTTGCGTCCGAGGAAATCCCAGAATCCGCTCGTTTCGCGACGCTTCGGATAGCGGCTGACGATGACGATCCGATCCGGCTGGACCTCCACGTCGGCCTTCAGCTCTTTCAGCAGCGCTTCCGCCTGCGCGTCGTCGGGCGCCCGCACCGTCCGCGTCACCTGCACGCGCGCCTGGGGACGATCCCAGGCCTCGATGACGATCCGGCCGTTCATGCTGCGAATGACGACGTCGCCGCCCGGCGCGAAGTCGAACGTCTTCTCGGCGACCTTCTTGATCTGGGCCGCGTCGGCGTCGGAAACCGCGAGCGCGCCGGCGATCAGGACGAGCGCCCCGGCGGCCAAGCCGCCGGCGAGGTACCGACGAACGATTTTCATGATCTCACCCTCCTCGTCTCCGGAACCGATTCTCCGTACTTCCGTTACGTCCCGGAGCGGGGCTGGGTTTCGTCAGACGCTGAAGCGGACGTTGATGATGTCGCCGTCTCGGACTCTATAGTCCTTACCCTCCGTCCGCAAGAGCCCTTGGTCCTTCGCCTTCGGCATGCCGCCCGTCTTCATAAGATCTTCGTATGAAATAACTTCGGCGCGGATGAAGCCGCGCTCCAGGTCGCTGTGAATGGCCCCGGCCGCCTCCGGCGCCAAGGCCCCGTCCCGGACCGTCCAGGCGCGGACCTCGTCGGGCCCGACCGTGAAGAAGGAGATGAGTCCGAGCGCCGCGTAGGAGAGGTGGATCATCCTCGTGAGCCCGGGCTCCTCGATGCCGAGGACCTTCATGAACTCGGCGGCGTCCTCCTCGGGGAGCGCGGCCAGCTCCGCCTCCGTCTTCGCGGAGAGGGCGATCACGGGAGGGCGCGGCTCGGCCAGCTTCGCCGCCACGGGCGCCACCAGGGCCCCCTCGCCGCGTTTCATCGCCTCGTCGTCGGCGTTCACGACCAGGATCCATGGGCTCGCGGAGAGGAGCCGGAACCCCCGGATCGAGCGCTCGTGGTGCTTCTGGAGCGGCGCCGAGCGCGCCGGCCGCTCCTCCTCCAGCGCCTCCTTCACCAGCTTCAGCGCCTCGTACTCGGCGGGATCCTCCGGCTTCTTCCCCACCTTCAGGCTCTTCTCGATCCGCTCGAGCCGGCGCTCGACCACCGCGAGGTCCTCGAGCAGGAGTTCGCTCACGAGCCACGACGCGTCGCGCGCGGGATCGATGCCCTCACGGAAGTGGGGCACGGAGGGATCGTCGAAGGCGCGAACGACGAGCACGAAGGCGTCCACGTCGCGGAGCGCCGTGAGCGCCGAGAGCGCGCCCCGCTCGGTCCGGCCGGGGGTCGCCTCGACCGGAGGCGCGTCCACGTAGTCCACCTTGGCGGGGGTGTACTTCTTCGGCTGGTACATGTCGCGGAGCCGCTCGAGGCGCGCGTCGGGCACCTTCACCGATCCGAGGTGGACGCGCTCGCCGCGGACCGATCCCGCGTCGGCGTGCCCTCGCGTGAGCGCGGCGAACAGGGTCGTCTTGCCGCTCTGAGGCGGTCCCAGGATTCCGAGTTTCACGGGGGGAAGTTCGGGGCCGCTAGGCGCCCTTCCCGTCGGCGGCGATCCGGACCGCGAGCGTGTCGGCCTGCTCGCGAGCCCAGGGGGCGTCCTCGTCGTCGGGGAAGCGCTTCGCGTAATCGAGGTAGAGCCCGCGGGCCTTCGTCAAGATTCCCTCGCGCCGCCACGCCCCCGCGATCTCGAGCAGGGCGGGGCGGTACATGTCGCTGTCGGGGTAGCGATCCACGATCTGCTGGGCGTACATCCGGTCGCCCGCGTAGTCCTTGTTCTTCCGGCTCATCCGCGCGAGCGTGTAGAGCGCGTCGTCCACCTGACCCGACTGGTTCTTCGGGTCGAGCGCGATGAACTTCACGTACTCCGCCTTCGCCTGGTCGAAGAGCCCGTGATAGTAGTACTTCTCCGCCAGGCGCGCGACGAACTCGGGGTCGCTCCCCTTCGTCGCGGCCTCCGCCTCCAGCGAGGCCAGCGTGTTCTTCCCCGCCAGGTAGTCCTCCACCTGCTGCATGAACTCGGGCGCCCGCGCGTAGCCCACGAGCCGGTCGATCTCGACGCCGTCCTTGTTCAGGATCATGACGGTGGGATAGACGCGCGCGCGGTAATGGGCGGACGTCGCCGTGTCCACCTCGGCGTTCAGCTTCGCCATGGTGAACTTCCGCGAGTACTCGATGAACTGGGGATCGGTGTAGGTAGACTCTTCCAGAGCCTTACACCATTGTCACCAGTCGGTGTAGAAATCGAGGAGGATCGGCCGTCCCGTCTTCTGCGCATCGGCGAGCGCGGCGTCCATGGAGGTGTTCCACGCGACGCCCTTCGGCGCTTCCTGCTTCGCCTGCTGGCAGGCGCCCGCGACCAGCGTGAGCGCCAGGACCGCCGTCCATCCCCAGGCCGTTCCGGCCTTGCCCATCGGTAGCCCTCGTTTCGGGTTGCGACGTTCGGGGTGGAGACGACGGGGCTGATGATCGGTCGCGGCCGCCGTGGTGTCAAGGGGCCCCTGCTCCAAGAATCCCCTGGCCGCGCGGCGGAACGGCTCGATATGCTCGCCGGAATTCGAGCCGCGATCGGAGGTGGACGATGAGCGCTTGCTTCTACTGCGGGGCCGCCCTCGAGGCGGGAATGCGGGTCGTGCGCGACAGCGAGTGCCCGAAGTGCCGCCGCGACCTCCACGCCTGCGTCCAGTGCCGCTTCTACGACCCCCACGCCCACAACAAGTGCCGCGAGCCGCAGGCCGAGTGGGTGACCGATCGAGAGCGCCGGAACTTCTGCGACTACTTCTCGCTCGACCCCGTCGGGCGCGGCGGGAAGGCGGGAGCGCGCGCCGACAACGCCCGGAAGAAGCTGGACGACCTCTTCAAGACCCAGGAGCCCGATTCCGAATGAAACTCGACATCCTCGTGTTCGGTCCCCATCCCGACGACGCCGAGATCGGCGCCGGCGGACTTCTCCTCAAGATGAAGGCGCTCGGTCACGCGACCGGGATTTGCGACATGACGACCGGCGACATGGGCTGGGGGACGCCGGAGGAGCGCGTCGCCGAGTGCGAGGAGGCGGCGAAGATCTTGAAGTTGGACGTCCGGGTGAACCTCGACCTGGGCGACGGCCGGATCGAGGACACGTTCGACAATCGCTGCAAGGTCGCGGCCGTGATCCGGAAATTCCGCCCCGAGATCGTCATGGCGCCCTACTACCGCCTCCCGATCGGACGGGGCTTGGGACACAACGACCACTGGAAGACCGGGATTCTCGTATCGCAGGCCTACAATCTCGCGCATCTGCGTAAGGCCCCGGTCCCCGGCGATCCCTACCAGGCGCGCGCGATCTACTACTACTACCTCCCCGCCGGCACGCGGCCCACCTTCATCGTGGACGTTTCGGATCATCTCGAGGATTGGGTCCGAGCGCTCCAGTGCCACAAGACCCAGTTCGACAATCCCGAGAAGCCGAAACCGCGCCATGCGCTGCCCGACCTCCCCGACTACGTGGAGACGCGGGCGAAATCGGTCGGATGGGAGATCGGCGCGAAGTACGCGCAGGCGTTCCTGGCGACCGGGCCCCTGAAGATCCGAAACCCACTGGATCTCGTCCGGGACATCGTCCCGCGGCCGTGAGGGCGGCCGGCCCGCGCCGCTACTCGGCGGAGCGCGGAAGGTCGAAGAGGTCCGCGATCTTCTCCGGGTCGGACACCGGCCCCCGCCATCCGGTCACGGTCCATCGGTAGACGGCGGGCGACTTGGCGTCGCGCGGAAGCCCGAGCGGCCAGGAGAGGCCCTGGAACTCGGCGGGAGGCGCCTCGATCGATCGGACCACGACCTCCGGCGCCGGCGCCGCGAGCGCGGCGGACCTCAACTCCAGCGCCTTGGCTCCGGCTCCGACCACCATCAGCCGAGCCGGCTCGCTCCGCAGGCGCAGCACCAGCTCCGCGCGCGCCGGGTCGAGCGTGATCTTGGGGCCCGAGCGGAGATAGTCCGCCGTCCTCCGCGCGACGGCGTTGTATTCCGCGTTCCCCGTCAGCCAGTAGAGCCTGAGGAAGAAGTGGCCCGCCTCCACGTTCGCCGTCTCCGGCTTGTCTCCGGCCTTCAGCCGCCCGATCGCGGTCGTGTCGCGCGGCGCGTATCGGAAGCCGCCCCCGGTCGGGTCCTCGAGATTCGCGCGGAGCCACGCCGCGATCGAGACGGCCCAATCCAAGGCCTCTTCGGAGCCCAGGAACTCGTGCGCGTCGAGCGACGCAAGCCCGAACGCGACCTGATCCGCGAGAAGGGCCGCCCCGTGCGCCT
>DATIQI010000296.1:0-3046 GCA_035470985.1 Acidobacteriota bacterium | reverse complement strand
ACCTCCCCCGAATGCCGCTCGAATCCGTTCGTGACGATTCCCTTCCGCTCTGGCGTCCGCCCGAGGGATCGCTCCCCGACACCGCCTGGTTCGGAATGACCACGCGCGTGGGCGGCGCGAGCCGGGGCCCGTACGCGTCGTTCAACGTGAGCCTCGGCGTCGGCGACGAAGCGCCCGCCGTCGAGGAGAACCGGAAGCGGCTCCGCGACGCGGTCCGCTATACCCTTCGTACCCCGCTCCTCCTCCGCCAGGTTCATGGAGACGCGATCGCCCTCCCCCGCGAAGCGTCCGCCGAGGCGGACGGATGGCTCGTGGCGCGGGGCGATCCCTGGGTCGCGGTCACGACCGCCGATTGCGCGGCCGTCGCCATCGTCGCGGAGGACGGCCGGCGCGGCGCGCTCCTCCACTCCGGATGGAGGGGCGCCCTCGCGAAGATCGCGTCGCGCGCGGTGGAGCGGATCGGAGCGGACGGCCCCGCTCCGGCGTCGCTTCGCGCGGTGATCGGGCCGTGCCTTCACGCCTGCTGCCTCCCCGTCGGCGACGACGTCGCCGCCCGCTTCGACGTCCGGCTCCATCGGCCGCACCCGAGCGGCCGGACCGCCATCGATCTGCCGGAAGCGATTCGCGCCGCCCTGGTCGAGTCCGGAGTCCCCGCGGGAGCGGTCCACGTCGCCGAGGAGTGCACCTCCTGCCGCGCGGATCGCTTCTACTCGCATCGCCGCGACCGCGGCGTCACCGGGCGGCACTGGGCGCTCCTTCGCCTGGCCTGACCGGAGCCCCGCGCGCCCCGACTCGGGACGCGAGACGGCGGTAGAGCCCGCGCCCCAGCCATCCGATCGCGAGACCCAGGAGCGCGCCGGCGACGACGTCGGACGGCCAGTGATCGCCCACGTAGACGCGCGAGTAGGAGACGAGGCCCGCCGCGACGAGGAACGCGGCGCGGCGCCCCGGGAAGATCGCGTCGAGCACGAGCGCCGCGGCGAACGAATTCGCGGCATGGACCGACGGGAACGAGTAGGAGCCGCGCGCGCCGAAGAGGGGCCGCGCGTCCTCCAGCGTCACGGAGGGTCTCGGGCGCTGGATCATCGGCTTCAGGAGCTTCGCGCTCGTCTGGTCCGCCGCCGCGATGGTGAGCGCGAGGACGAGCGCGCCGAGGAGGCCGCGCTTCCCCTTCATCCAGAGGGCCCCGACCAGGACGAGGAAGATCGGGAGGACGAGCCTCCCGGGATCGCTCAGGCCCCGGAAGAGCGGGTCGAGCTCGTCGTGCCGCCAGACGAGGTGGATGCGGCGGAAGACCGCCTCGTCCCACCCCTGCCAGAACGGCGGCACGCTAGAAGTCGGCGCCGAACGAAACGAAGTGCTGGGGGTCGCCGAGTCCGCCCTTCAGCCGGTGCTCCCGGCCGAAGTCGTAGCGGAGGATGAAGTATCCGAGATTCACGCGGGCGCCGGCGCCGAACGCGAGGCGGAAGTCCTGCGTGCGGAGCCCCCCCTCGGTGGTGAAGAACTTCGGCGACTGCCCTTCCTCCCAGGCCGTCGCCCCCTCCACGAACATCACGCCGTTGATCCCGCCGAGGAAGAGCGGAAGCGGCCAGCCGAGCCCCAGCTGCTCGATGAGGGGGAAGCGGAACTCGAAATTCCCGAGGAGGAGCCTCGTCCCGACCAGGTCGCCGTAGTCGACGCCGCGAAACGTGAAGGGACCGCCGAAGCGGAAGAGCTGGGGGTCCCGGCCGACGCTGGCGCCGGCGATGATGCGCTGGGCGAAGGCGTAGCGGTGGCGGATGTTGGAGTAGCGCCGCCAGTCGAGGAGCCCGGTGGTGTACTCGAGATCGGCGAAGGCGTGCTCGACACTGTAGCGGGAACGCCCTCCGTTGATCGGCCCGGTCGAGTTGTAGAGCGCGTTGTCGGAGACCAGCGCGATGTAGGGCGCGACGTAGAAGGCGTTCCCACGATCCTCCAGCTCGGAGACCGTCCCGCTCGCGTAGTTGTAGCGGAGCACGCGCTCGTCGATCACGGCCGCCTCGGTGCCGAACTCGAATCGCCGGAACCGGCTGAACGGGCGCGAGAAGAAGACCGCGCCGCCCCGGTAGATCTGGTCCTCCACGTCGTCGGTGTCGGACGTCGAGAGGAGGAGCCGTCCCACCCGGTACTGGAAGAGCGCCCCGCCCCAGTTTGTCCGCTTCTTGAGATTGGTGTAGGCGAGGAAGATGTCCGACTCGCGGAGATCGCCGTACAGGTTCAGGACGGCGACCAGGTTGTGGTTTCCGAGGACGTCGCTGAACGAGATCGCGCTGGAACCCGCGAAGCCGACGTTGGAGGCGAAGAGCGCCGATCCGGCGATGTAATCGCGGGAGAACTTCGCCTTGTAGGGGAGGCGGAGAAAGGTCGTGCTGTCGGCCAGCGGTTCGCTGTACGCCGCCTGGATGTAATGCGCGAGCGTCGTGTCGACGACGGCGGCGCTGTCGCTCGCCGCCGCCGGCTCGCCGCGGATCATCCGGTCCGCCGCTTCCGCGCGCCCCCGGTCGAACCAGTCGGTTCCCTCGAGGTAGCGCTCCGCCGTGGTGGTGCGCGCCGTCCCGGGCGCGGTCTGCGGCGCGCCGGCGGAGGCGAGGACCCGCTCGGGCGGCGTCGGAATCGACGCGTCCGCGATCACCATCGGCCGCTCGATCATCGCCTTCGGGTCGCGCACCGAGTAGATGTCCCACCCGCCGCGCGTGAAGGCGGTGAAGAGGATCCGGCTCCCGTCGCGCGCGACCGAAATGGACGGGCTCTCGGGCACCAGCCCCGAGATTCCGGAGAGGAGGCTCGTGAGACGCAGCGCGTGGCCCGTCGCGGGATCGAGGCGATAGAGATTCGGGATTCCGGTCCGGTCGGAGACGAAGAGGGAGCCCCGGCGATCCGGCGGCGCCCTACCAAGGCATCGACATCGTGAGCCCCGCGCAGCAGGAAACGCTCTGGAACATCGGCACCGTGCTGAACGTGCAGGTGCGCTTCCAGCCGGCCCTGCAACCGGGGCATCGCTACGACCTCGTCTTGGACGGGCAACGCC
>DATIQI010000295.1:0-9151 GCA_035470985.1 Acidobacteriota bacterium | reverse complement strand
TCGCCGACCAGGCGCGGACGATCCGCGTCCCGGTGCACATGATCGAGGCGATCAACAAGGTGGTGCGCACCTCGCGCCGGCTGGTCCAGGAGCTGGGCCGCGAGCCGACGCCCGAGGAGGTCGCGCAGCGCCTCGCCATGCCGGTGGACAAGATCAAGAGCGTGCTGAAGGCGGCGCAGGAGCCGATCTCCCTCGACCGGCCGATCGGCGAGGACGACGACTCGAGCCTCGGCGACTTCATCGAGGACACGTCGGTCGTCTCGCCGGCGCAGGCGGCGGCCTTCTCCATGCTGAAGGACGAAGTGAACGAGGTGCTGGAGACGCTGAGCAAGCGCGAGGCGCGCGTGATACGCCTGCGGTTCGGGCTCACGGAGGACGGCTGCCCCCGCACGCTGGAAGAGGTGGGCGCCACGTTCAACGTCACCCGCGAGCGCATCCGCCAGATCGAGGCGAAGGCGCTCCGCAAGCTCCGCCATCCGACGCGCAGCCGCCGGCTGAAGGGCTACGTCGAGGCGGTCTGAGCCGGGCGACGGCCGGACGCGCGCGCGGGTCGCTCGGAGGAGCGCCCCGCGCCTTGACCCCGGGCCGGCGAGGCTGTAACTTCTCGGGCTCGGGTCCGTGACTCGAACCAAGCGATGGGATCGGGCCCATAGCTCAGCGGTGAGAGCACCCGGCTCATAACCGGAACGACCTTGGTTCAAGTCCAAGTGGGCCCATTCCTTCATTCGCCGATCGTGGGGGCGGTTAGCTCAGCTGGGAGAGCGCTGGTATCACAAGCCAGAGGTCGCAGGTTCAATCCCTGCACCGCCCACCATTTCCGAAGCGTCTGAAACGGGGAGCGCGGCCGATGCGCTCCCCGTTTCGCGTTGAGGGAGGAGACGCCGCGCCGCGATGACGCCGATCGCCCCCGAGCTGAAGGCACTCTTGGAGCTGCAGCGCCGCGACCGCGCGCTGGCGGAGAGTCGCGCCCGCCAGGCGGCGATCCCGGGGCGCCGGCGCGAGCTCGACCAGGCGCTCGCGAAGGCGCGGGCGGCCGTGGAGCGGACGAAGCACGCGCTCGACGCCGCGCGGCTGGAGCGGCGCCGGCTGGAAAAGGAAGTCGAGGGGTTGGCGTCCGAGGCGGCCCGGCTCGAGCGCCAGCTCTTCGACGTGAAGACGAACGACGAATACACGGCGATGCAGCACCAGATCGCCGCGGTGAAGGGAAAGCGCTCCGACTACGAAACCTCCATCCTCGAGGGGATGGAGCGGGAGGAGTCGCTCGCCTCGGAGCTGAATGCGGGCGAAGCGGCGGTCGCGGAAGCCGAGCGCGCCAAGCGGGACGGGGACGCCGCCCTGGACGGCGAGAGCGTCGCGCTCGACGTGGAGATCGCGGAGCGGACGGAGACGCGGGACACGGCCCGGACCGCCGTGCCGCCGCCAGTCCTCACGAAGTACGACCGGCTCCACGGGGCGCGCGACGGGATCGCGGTCGCGGAAGTGCAGAACGGCGCGTGCGGGGCCTGCCACCGGGCCTTGACACCGCACGACATGCAAGTGGTGAAGCACGGCGAGGCGGTCCACACCTGCGACGGCTGCGGGCGGATCGTCATCGACCCCGAGGCCGTCGCCGGCTGAACATCGACGGACCTGAACGCGACCCGGCCTTCACGGCCGGCTCGGACCGCACGAGGAGCACGCCATCGGGGCCCTGAGACACCTTCTTCCTTATCTGAAGCGGCACCGGCCGGCGCTCGTCATGGGCGCCGTGGCGGTTCTCCTCACGAACCTCTTCCAGGTCTGGGTGCCGTGGCTCGTGCGCCAGGCCGTGGATCACCTCCAGGCGGGCGCGACGCGGGATGGGCTCCTGCGCGACGCGGGGCTCATCCTCCTCGCCGTCGCGCTCCAGGGGATCTTCCTCTTCGCCATGCGCTGGTCCCTGATCCGGGCCTCGCGGAGGATGGAGTACGAGCTCCGGAACGACATCTTCGCCCACATCGCGCGGCTCCCGGCCCGCGAGTATCGCGTGCGGAAGGTGGGCGATCTCCTCTCCCGCGCCACGAACGACCTCGACGCGGTCCGGAACTTCCTCGGACCCGGCATCATGTACTTCGCGAACACGTGCGTGACGTTCGTGATGGCGGTGACCCTCATGTGCCAGATCGACTGGAAGCTGACCCTGGTCGCGCTCATCCCGATGCCGATCCTCTCGATCCTGGTGGCGCGGCTGGGCGCGAAGCTCCACCACCACTACGAGAAGATCCAGGAGTCGTTCTCCTCGCTCACGGCGAAGGCCCAGGAGACCCTTTCGGGAATTCGCGTCGTGAAGGCGCACGTGGAGGAGGAGGGGGAGTACGAGGCATTCCGGAAGATCCACGACCAGTTTCTGGAGCGGAACGAGCGGATGATCAAGCTCCAGGCGGGCATGTGGCCGACGATGTCGCTGGTGGGCGGGATCGCGGCGGCCGTCGTCCTCTGGGTCGGCGGCTCGGCCGTCGTCTCGGGGCGGATCTCGCTCGGCTCGCTGGTCGCGTTCCAGATCTACCTCGCCATGCTCCTCTGGCCGATGATCGCGCTCGGCTGGGTGACGAACCTCTTCCAGCGCGGCGCGGCCTCCATGGGACGGATCCAGGCGATCCTCGACGTGCCGGTCGAGCCCGACGTGGACGACCGTTCGGCCCCGGCGCCGGCGTCCGACACGACCGTGGAGCTGCGCGGCGTCGGCTATCGCTACCCCGGGACGGACCGCGAGGTGCTCCGCTCCGTGAACCTGACCATCCGCCCCGGGGACCGGGTCGCGATCGTGGGCCGGACCGGTTCGGGGAAGACGACCCTGCTCCAGCTGATCGCGCGGCTCGACGAGCCGACGTCGGGTGAGGTCCGGGTCGGAGGCGTGCCGGCGACAGAGTGGCCCCGCGGGACGCTCCGGCGCCGCTTCGGCTTCGTGCCGCAGGAAACGTTCCTCTTCTCCGACACCATCCGGGCGAACATCGCCTTCGGCTACGAGGAGGGCGAGCCGTCGCCCGACCCGATGACGGTGGTCGAGCGCGCCGGACTCTCCTCCGATCTCTCCCAGTTCCCGAAGGGGCTCGACACGATGATCGGCGAGCGCGGCATCACGCTCTCCGGCGGGCAGAAGCAGCGGGTCGCGCTCGCGCGGTCGCTCGCGCTCGAGCGCCCCGTGCTCCTCCTCGACGACTGCTTCGCCAGCGTCGATCCCGGCACCGAGGAGCGAATCTTGGAGTCGCTCTTCGACCTTCCGACGAAGCCGGCGATCCTCCTCGCCACGCACCGCCGCTCGGCGCTCCTTCGCGTCGACCGGATCGTGGTGCTCGACGAGGGGCGGATCGTCGCCACGGGCTCGCACGAGGAGCTCCTCGCGGCCGGCGGTCTCTACGCCGAGCTCTATCACCGCGAAGAGGTGGTCGAGGAGCTGGAGGCGCTATGAGCGGACCGTTCGGGTCGGCCGCCGACGAGATCGACGCCACCGGCAAGATCTACGACAAGCGCTTGGCGCGGCGGCTCCTCCAGTATCTCGCGCCCTACAAGAAGGAGGTCGTCCTCTCCATCGTCCTCCTCGGCGGGATCTCGCTCCTGGAAGTCGCGGGCCCTTATCTCACGAAGGTCGCCATCGACCGCTACGTGCAGCCCGCCGCCGGGATGACCGTGGCCCAGGCCGAGGCCACCCGGGGGCTCCTCTTCTTGGCCGGCCTCTACGTGAGCGTCCTGATCGGCGCGTTCGTGCTCCGCTACTGGCAGACCTACATCATGGGCATGGTCGGCCAGCGCGCCATGCAGGACCTGAGGCTCGGCATCTTCCGCCACCTCGAGACGCTCACGCCCTCCTACTTCGACACGCGGCCGGTGGGACGGATCCTCACCCGGATCACGCAGGACGTGGCGGTCCTGAACGAGCTCTTCGCGCAGGGCGTGGTCGCCGTGATCGGCGACCTCTTCATGGTCGGCGGGATCGTGGCCGCGATGTTCTGGCTCGACTGGAAGCTGGCACTCGTGACGATGACGACCGTCGTCCTCCTGGTGATCGCGACGGCGATCTTCCGCGCGAAGGTCCGCGTCTCCTACCGGCGCGTCCGGTCGCGGCTCGCGCGCCTGAACGCCTTCCTCCAGGAGCACCTGCAGGGGCTCGACGTCCTGAAGCTCTTCAACGTCGAGAAGAAGCAGACGGCGAAGTTCGACGAGGCGAACAAGGCCCACTTCGAGGCGCACGTCCAGAACCTCTTCTACTACGCCGTCTTCTTCCCGTCGGTCGAGTTCATCGGCGCGATCGCGCTCGCGCTCATCGTCTGGTGGGGCGGCGGCGGCATCCTGGCGGGCACCGTGACGTTCGGCGTCGTGGTGGCCTTCATCCAGTACGCCGACCGGTTCTACCAGCCGGTTCGCGACCTGAGCGAGAAGTACAACGTCTTCCAGTCGGCCATGGTCGCCTCCGAGCGGATCTTCGAGACGTTCGACACGGTCCCCGCCGTCCGCGAGCCGGAGAACCCGGCCGCGATGCCGGCGCGGCTCCGCGGCGAGGTCGCGTTCGAGAACGTCTGGTTCGCCTACAAGGACGAGGACTGGGTGCTCCGCGACGTCTCGTTCCGGATCGCGCCGGGCGAGAAGGTGGCGATCGTCGGCGCTACGGGCGCCGGGAAGACGACGATCTCGAACCTCCTCACGCGCTTCTACGAGTTCCAGAAGGGGGCGATCCGCGTGGACGGCCGGGACATTCGGGAGATCCCGGGCGCCGTGGCGCGCCGGCAGATCGGCCTCGTCCTCCAGGACGTGTTCCTCTTCAGCGGTTCGGTCCGCGACAATATCCGCTTCGGCGCGCGGGAGCGTCCCGAGGAGGACGCCGACCGGGCTCTGGCGCAGGTGGGCGGCGAGCGGCTGAAAGCGCGCCTCCCGAACGGGCTCGGTGAGGAAGTGGGCGAGCGCGGCAGCTTCTTCTCCATGGGCGAGCGCCAGATCCTCGCATTCGCGCGCGCGCTCCACTACGACCCTTCGATCCTCATCCTCGACGAGGCGACTTCGTCGGTGGACGTGGAGACGGAGCGGGTGATCCAGGAGGCGCTCCATCGCCTGCTGGAAGGGCGGACGTCGCTCGTGATCGCGCATCGCCTCAGCACGATCCTCGACGCCGATCGCATCCTGGTCCTCCACAAGGGCGAGTTGCGCGAGCAGGGGACGCACGAGGAGCTCCTGGCGAAGGGCGGCATCTACGCCCGCCTCTACGAGCTTCAGTTCCGAAACGGCGGAAAGGCCGAGGCGGCGGGCGCCGAGGGCGCGGCCGCGGAGGCGCCCGAGATCGCCGAGCCGGTCGAGACGCTGGGCGAGGGGGAGACGGCGTGAGCGCGACGGGGTCGGAAGACCTCGAGTTCGCGACCACGCTCGCGCGCGAGGCCGGCACCCTCCTTCGCCGCCACTTCGGCGAGGCGCAGGAGATCGACTACAAGGGACGGATCAACCTCGTCACCCGGATGGACCACGAGTCGGAGCGCCTGATCGTGGGCCGGATCGCGGATCGCTTCCCGGGGGACGACGTCCTGGCCGAGGAAGGAAGCGGCCACCGAAGCGGCGCCGAGCGGGTCTGGATCGTCGATCCCCTCGACGGCACCGTGAACTACGCGCACGAGTATCCGGTCTGGTCGGTCTCGATCGCGCTCCAGGTGGCGGGCCGCCTGGAGGCGGGCGCCGTCTACAACCCGCTCCTCGGCGAGATGTACGCGGGGCGGCGCGGCGGGGGTGTGACGCTGAACGGGAAGCCGCGCCGCGTCACGGCGGAGGCGCGGCTCGGTCACGCCATGCTCGCGACCGGGTTCTCGTACGACCTGAGCGGCGACTTCGAGCGGAACAATATCGGACCCTTCACGCGCTTCATCCTTCGCGCGCAGGCGGTGCGGCGCGCGGGCTCCGCGGCGCTCGCCATCTCGAACGTGGCGGTGGGACGGACGGACGGGTTCTGGGAAGGCGGCCTGTCGCCCTGGGACATGGCGGCGGCGATGCTGCTGGTCGAAGAAGGCGGCGGGCGTCTCTCGGATTACGCGGGCGGCCCGGCGCGCGTCGACCGGCGGCAATTGGTGGCGACGAACGGGCTCCTCCACGAGGAGATGCTGGCGGTTCTGTCCGAGCGCCCTTCGCCGGACTACGGGCAGCCGTCCGCCGAGGGCGACCCGCCCCCGCGCGATCAGATGATGGTCTACTACCTGGCGTCGCTCCACCTCGGGCCGAGCCGGGATCTGCCGGAACCCGAAGGGGGCCGGATTCAGCGGGCCCACCTGGCGTACATCCGGAAGCAGAAGGAGGCGGGGAAGTATCTCCTCTCCGGCCCCTTCGCCGACGGCGCCGATCCGCGCGGCATCCTGGTCATCCGCGCCGATTCCATGGAGGAGGCGGAGGCGCTCGGCGCGGCCGATCCGGCCGTTCAGGCGGGCCTGCTTCGCCTGGAGATACGGCCTTGGTATTCGTCGAAGGGGATCACGATCGTGCCGCCCCCGGGCGGCGCCGAAGGAGGAACCGCGTGAAAGGAGTGCTCGGGATGATCGCGTTGGCGCTGGCGTTGACGATGGGGCCCACGTCGGCCGTGGCGGCGGAGCCGGAGGAGCCGGAGTATCAGATGCGCGCCTACGTGCTCGGCTTCCTCTACGTCGGGCCGACGAAGATCGACGACACCGCGAAGATGAAGGAGCTCCAGGCGGGACACATGGCCAACATCGGCCGGTTGGCCGAAGAGGGGAAGTTGATCCTGGCCGGGCCCTTCATGGACAAGGGCGACTTGCGCGGCATCTTCCTCTTCAACACCGAGAAACTGGACGAGGCGAAGGCGTGGTGCGACAGCGACCCGGCGGTCATGGCCGGCGCGCTCCGCGTGGACCTGAAGCCGTGGTTCTCGGCGAAGGGAATCACGATCGACCAGCCGGCCGCGAGGAAGTCGAACGAGGCGCGGGCGAAGTTCGACGCCGCGCGGGAGGCCGAGAAGGCCGCGGCCGCGGCCGCGAAGGGCGCCTCGGGAGACGCGGGGAAGAAGTGACCGAGGGGCCCGGCGTGGCCTGCCGCGCCATGCGCGACGAGGACGCGGCGCGGGTCGCGGTCCTGGCGGGGGAGCTGGGCTACCCGTCGACCGCGAAGCAGATCCTGGAGCGGAAGGCCGTGCTCGACCGGGAAGGCCGGCACGGCCTTTTCGTCGCCGAGTCCGGGTCGGGCGACGTGCTCGGCTGGATCATCGTCTCGCAGATGGGCTCGCTGGAACTCGATCCGAACGCCGAGGTGAAGGGGCTGGTCGTCGCCGAGGAGGCCCGAGGGCGCGGCATCGGGGGCGCGTTGATGCGGGTCGCGGAGGAATGGGCCCGCGCGCGGGGGCTCCGGGAGGTGGTGCTTCGCAGCAACGTGATCCGCGAGCGGACGCACGCGTTCTACCGTGGGATCGGCTACGAGGAGCAGAAGCGGCAGGTGAAGTTCCGCAAGTCGCTAGGCTGACCGCTTCGCCGCCTCCCGCGACAGGTCCGCGACCGCTCGAACGTCGTCCAGCCACCCGTCGCGATCCTCCCGCGGCTCGAACGAGAAGACCTCCGTCACCCGCTCGCCGATCGCGCGGATCCGAACGCGCGAGCCGTCCCGCCTCACCTCCACGCGCCGCCGCGTCCGCGGCGTGATCTCGAGGAGCACCCGATCGCCCTGGTGGATCAGGACCGTCCCGCGCGTCACGAGCACCGAGGCCAGGCGGTCCTTGTAGCCCTTGTCGTAGGGACCCGCGAGGCGCGTGTGGCGGACGACGACGTTGTCCGCGCGCCGGACGATTCCCTCGGTTTCGAAGCGCTTCGTCCACTCCGGCGTGAGGGTGCTCGTGTCGGGCGTGCAGCCCGGGGCGAGCGCCAGGACGAGGACCGCCACGAGCGCCGGGAGCCGGGCTCCCACGGCGCGAACCCCGCGAAGCGCGGTCCGCCTCGCCCCGGCCACCCACGTCCTCGGCACCCTCGTTCCCTCCACCCCGGCCCCGTCGGGCGTCATGGCGTCCCTAGAACAACTGGTAGGTCAGCCCCAGCGCGAGCAGCTCGCGGAACTGGCCGGCCTTCCGGACGTTTCTCGCGATCTCGGCGTCGAGGGCCGGGTCCGCCAGCGGGATCGTGAGATTGGCCGCGGTGTCGAACTTGTCGTAGACCAGCTGCGCGATCAGGCTGACGGAAAGCGCCTTCGTGATCTGGGCCGTGAAGGAATTCTCCCAGTTCACGTCCACCGCCTTCCAGTAGTCGGCCACCTCTTCGTGCGCGGGATCGAGCAGGAGCCGGTCGGCGTCGTAGGCCTCGAGCGCGTCCTTCTCGGAATAGAAGACCGGTTTGAAGAACGCCAGCGTCGCCTTGTAGAGGACGCGCTTCCGGAGGAGCGGTTTCTTCACGGTGGTGGTCCAGTCGAAGCCGCCGTCGTTGGAGGAGAAGGAACCTTTCTCGTCGGTCGGCGGATTCACGAACGATTGGCCGATGGTCTGGCGGAAGCCGAAGCCGACCCGCGACAGGATTTCGCTCTCCTCGGTCTTCTCGATCACGCGCGCGATGCCCGCGGTTTCCTTCAGCTTCACCGGGTTGATCCAGATCGTGCCGAGGGGGGAGGACTCGTCGCGGAACTGGCTCTCGGCGTTGAAGGCGAAGAAGGGGTCGGCGAACCGGTTCAGCGTCCAGCGGCTGAGCGACTCGAGCGCGATCGCGTCGGTCGACTTCAGCGGGCGGTCCCACGCGAGGGACGCGGGGTCGTTCGGGTCCTCCACCTGCCGACTCGTCTGGCCGTACGCGAGCTTCAGCGAGTTGCTGAGGTTGTACTTCATCCCGAACTGCCGCTGCATCGTGAAGTTCGCGTTCCCGACCCAGAGGATCGAGCCCCTGTCGCCGCCCTTCCAGTTGTCGGAGAAGGCGCTCTGGGCCAGGTTCACGCCGAGCGCGCCCGAATACTTCCAGGGACCCGGAACGATCGGATCCGGGTCCGCGGCCCGAGCGGGGCGGCCGGGAAACGAAATCGCCGCGAGCGCGACGAGCGCGCCCGCGGCGACGGAGCTGCGAAGTACGGGACCGAAGCGGGCCATGCCATCCTCCATGAAGGCGGGGGCTTCGGCGTGGTGCGATCGACCGGTCGGCTAGCCCCCTTGCGTGAAGGCTATCGTGTCGGGGTCGAGCGCGGAGGTCAA
>DATIQI010000294.1:0-5767 GCA_035470985.1 Acidobacteriota bacterium | reverse complement strand
GTTCCGCCGGCGTCGAGGGGACCGTCGAACAGGAGCGGGCGTTCGAGCAACGCCGCGTTCACCTGGGCTGCGCCCTGCGGTAGCGGCTTCAGACTGAGCCGCGTCATGGAGGGCGCGGGCATCGCGGCCAGGCGCCGGCGCGCCCGAACGAACGCGCGCGACGTGAGGAGGCTCCCGGGCGGCAGGCTGAGTTGCCGGGCCACGGCCCGGTAACGGATGCGGGAGAGACCGTCCACGCGAGCGAGATCGGCCCGCGGCTCGGAGATCCGGTTCCACGCGCGGAGCGCGCCCACTTCGTCTCCCAGGAGGAACCGGCTCCCGGCGAGGAGCCGCCATGTCGCCCGGTCGCCGGGATCGAGTCGAAGCGCGCGCTCGGCGAGCCCCGCCGCACTCGTCCAATCCCCGGACAGGAAACGAAGGCCCGCGCGCTCTCGAACCGGGGCCGCCGACTCGGGGCAGAGTACCTCGGCCGCGCGCAGCAGACGTTCGGCCTCGGCCTTGTCGCCGGCTCGGGCGTGGGAGACGGCTTCGCCGACCATCGACTCGCACGCGTGAAGGACCCGGGCCGGCATGTCCGGCAAGGCGGAGGCCGAGGAATCGGTCGCGATGGCACCCCTGAGCGTGGAATCGAGTCCCGCGGAATCGTGGTCGGCCAACTCGACCGCGCTCGGGGGAGGGAGGACCAGGAGCGCCCACCTGCCGCTACGGGCCCAGGCTTCGTCGAACTCCCGCGCGCCGCTGACTCGAAAGGGCGCCACAGCGGGGTCGTGGTAGATCACTCCCCCGTTCGCCCAGGCCGCCAGGACGACGTAGTGAAGCGCTCCCGAACCGACTCCAAGGAGCGCGATGACGGGACGGCCCCGGCCCAGGTGCTCGCGAAGATCGGTGGGAGTGCCGGTCACGGGCAGCGCGGTCCATCCCTTCGCGCGGACGGCCGCCACCAGAGTGTCGGTCCGGATGCCGGCGGCTCCCGGCTCGAGGAGCGAGGCAAAGTCCTCCGCAAGGAGCGACGGCCCGCCCCAGTAGCGGAAGACCATGGCGAGCGCGGCCCCGCCGCAGAGCGCTTCGGATTGGGGAACGTACGGAATGTCGAGGAGGCGAACCGTCTCCCGCCCGCCGCGATCGGCCGGCGCCGCTTGCGCGTGGACCGGCGTGAACGAGGCCGCGGCCAGCGTCAACCAGACGCCGGCCGCCAGCCACGGTCGCGGAAACACGACCCGCTCAGTCTGCGAGGATGATGATCAGCAGCAGGATGATGATGATCGCGGTCACGGACAGCGTCACGGTCTCGACGCCGCCGGCGCCCGCGTTCAGTTCATGGACGCTTCCGGCGATCCGCTCCAGCTCGGGTCCCGAGAGGACGCCCACGGCCGTGTTCGCCCGTTCGATGTCCAATCCCGCGACGCCGGCGATCTCGCGAACTTCCGGCCGCTGCAGCAGGTCTCGAACCGCCTGGCGGTCGGCAGCCTCGTTGTCGACGTACCGATCGATCTGGGTCTGGATCTGCGTGTCGTCGATCACGCTCTCCCTCGGCTCGCCGGCCCAGCCGTTGCCCGCGAATCCGACGCTGATGAGCGCCGCCGCGACGAGTGTCAGGACAACTCTCCCGTATCGGGTCATGGAATCCTCCGTTTCATGGCATCTGGTTCTGGGTGAGAGGATGGAGTCACGGAACGCCTACGCCCGAGAGCGGGTCGGGAGGGAGGCCCAAGGGTCCCCCTCCCGCCTTCGGGACTTAGCGGGCCAAATCCGCTACTCCCCTTTCTGCATGAGTCGCCGGCGCTCGCGTTCCTTCGTCAGCTCCTCGGTATTCAGCACCTTGAACTCGACACGGCGGTTCTTCGCCATGCCTTCCACGGTGTTGTTCGTCGCGATCGGGGCGCTCTCGCCGTATCCCTTCGCGGCGTACTGCGCCGCCGAGATCTGCGGGAACTTCTGGACGAGGTAGTCCAGCACCGCCTGCGCGCGCTTCTGCGAGAGTTCCATGTTGTACGCGTTCGAGCCGCGCGCGTCGGTGTGGCCGCCCACCTCGATCCGAAGCCGAGGCCACTGGATCAGAATCGTCCCGAGGTCGTTGAGGACGGGCTGAGACTCCGGCAGGATGTCCCACTTCGCGGTGTCGAAGTGGATCTCGCGCGTGGTGATCCTCCCCTTGTCCAGCAGCTCGGTCTCACGTTCGGTGAGCGTGATCGGACAGCCGTCCGCGTCCACCTTGATGCCGGCCTGGGTGTTCGGGCAGAGGTCCTTCTCGTCCGTGACGCCGTCCTGGTCCGCGTCGGTCGGGAGGGGGCAGCCCGAGGCGTCCACCTTCGTGCCGGCGGGCGTGTCCGCGCACCGATCGGAGCCGTCCGGGACTCCGTCGCCGTCCGAGTCGAGCGTGCAGCCGCGCCCGTCCACCTTCGTGCCCGCGGGCGTGTCGGCGCATTGGTCGATCCCGTCGGGAACACCGTCGTTGTCGGCGTCGCTCGGGCAGCCGCGCGCGTCCACCGTGGCGCCGCGAGGCGTGTCGGAGCACTGGTCGAGGCCGTCGTAGACGCCGTCGCCGTCTGCGTCGAGCGGGCAACCGCTCGCGTCCACGAGCGCGCCGAGCGGGGTGGCGGCGCAGGTATCCAGATTATCGGGGACCCCGTCCTTGTCGGTGTCCTTCACGCCGGACGAGCCGCCGAGCGAAATCTGGATGCCGCCCGTGAACTGGAGGTTGTGCAGGTTCTTGTCTCCGGGAGGATCGGGGGCGGGAGGTGAATCGAACTTCCAGATCTTGTCGCGGATTTCGAGCCGGATCGCCGTCTTGCGGCCGACGCCCAGTTTCACTCCGCCACCGATCTCCAGGCCGTTCTGATAGGTCTGCGCGTCCGAGACGTCCGATTTGATCTTCTCCTCGTGCCACCCTCCGAGGACATACGGATTGAAGGCCATCGAGGGGAACAGATTCAGGGTCACGTCGGCGCCGTAGCCTTGAATGCTCTGATCGCTGGACGGAGTCAGACTCGACGCGGTGAAGAGCGAGTCTCCGGACCCGTAGACCGTCTTGGTCTTCATCCAGCTGTAGTACGTCTCGACGCCGAGGTGGCGCCCGAGCCCGATTCCGACACGGCCGCCGAACACGGGCTTGTCTTTCAGATTCACGTCCTTGGCCCAAGTGGCGTAGCCGCCGAATGGGGTGAGATTCAGGTGAAGCCCGCCCGGCTCGCTTCGAGCAATCCCGGCGAAGGCGAGGCCTTGCAGCACCAGGACGGCCAGCACGACTCGGGACATCAACGGCGTTTTCATCGGTGGCCCTCTCTATGGGATGGTCTGGATCGACGCGGGTCGCATGAGTCCTGAATGGCTCAGGGCAATTCCGGTGCCACGCCGGCGAATCGTCGGCACGATCCCGGAAGTGCGTCCGTCGCCTGCACCTGGCGCGGTTCGCCCGTGCGTGTCCTAGGGGGATGGGGTCGCCCGGGCCGGCTCCAGCATTTACAAGCGGCTTGTAAAGGATTCCCTCGGAGTGGGCGCGGCGATTTGGGCGTCTCGGACCGGCGTGATCGTCCCCTAACGACGCGGGGGCCGGACGAATCCGGCCCCCGATTCGATCCTGCGTAATGACGGACTATCGGACGGCGACCACGAAACTCATGGGGCCCGTCAGCTGGACGTTCACCTGCTGTCCCTGCGGCAGCTCCACGTCCTCGCCCTTCGTCGCCAGCACGAGAATCGTTCCCGCGCCCGCTCCGATCGCGGCGCCGATCACCGCGCCGTTCTTCTTGCCGCTGATCGCGCCGATGACGGCGCCCACCGCTCCGCCCGCCGCGATCTTCAGAACGTCGTCACGCGTTTCGGACGCGGCCTGGATCGTCAACGGAACAGCCGAGAGGGTGTGCGTCTTGCCCGCGTAGTCGACCACCTTCAGGAACACGAGGGTCATCCGCGCGCGGTCCTTGATCCGGCCCGACGCCTGGACGTCCTGAACGACGCCGTCGATCCGCGATCCCGCGGGAATGACGTTGCGCCCGTCGATGACGATGGGGCCGAGGGTGGTGGCGACGAACGGATCGCCGCTGGAGCTCGTTTCGGTGCTCAACTGGGTTTCGAGCTGCGCGATGACGCTCGTTCCGGACGGTGCCACGATCGTTTCGGTGCGCGCCGCCGGGGCCTTCCGTTCGTTCTGCGCGAGCGGCTCCGCGTTGGACGCGCCCTGCGTGCAGCCCGTGGTCGCGGCCGCGATGACCAGGAGAAGGGCGAAGACGATGGTGCCTGCGTATCGTTTCATGACGTGTGACCTCTTTGGTTGGTCCGAGCGGAGCGACGGGAGCCGATCTGGGTCCCGGGGCGCCACGCCCTCGGTTCTTGGCGGAATCAGCGTTCCGCCTCGCGTTTCATGCCAGAGAGATTCCCGCCCGCCGCCCCCGCCCTACTTCACGGTCGCGATGACCGGGTTCGGCTCGGGGTACCACGGACGGACCTCGTCCACCGTGGGCACCCGGCTCATCAGCTTCTTCTCCACGGCCATCTCGAGAAGGCGCTTCACCAGCGCCTCCGCCGTATGGTCGAAGAGGCGATTCGGACCGTCGATTCCCGCGGCGAGGAGCATCCCGACGTACTTCGGTCCGACGTTCTTCACACGCGCGAGCCGCGACATCGCCTCCAGTTCCGCGAGCCGGCCGACCGGGAGCCCCGCCTTCTCCGCAAGGCCCGCACGCTTCGGCGCGTCGGCCCAGAGACGAAGCATGTCGTCGGTACTCTCGATGCCCGCCCGTCGAAGCCTCTCGGCCTCTTCCGGCTGGATCCACTGCAACTCCCTCATCGGGTACGTCATGTCACGGTTCCTTTCGGGTCCGGGTCCGGTGCGTGCGCGAGCCGACGGTTGGAGCCCGTGGCGTCGCGGTCGCGAGGACGGATGCGTGCGGGGTGACTCCCCGTGGGCGATGGGACCGGCTGAAGGTGGGGTGCGGCGCGGGCCGATTCGACTTCGGGCGATCCGGAGCTTGGCTCTCCGAAACGCGGGCCTGTTGCCGTTTGGACCCGGGGTCGCGGGAGTTCCGCCGTCCCGGGGTTCGACCGAACTCCGTGGCTCAGGATCCGGTCGCGACGCGCCACCCGGTGCCGCTGGTGTGCGTCTTGTCGCGGGGCGGGCGTCGGTGCTGCTTACATCAATAGACTCTATCTCAGTTCGCGGTGAAGCGCCATTGAATTAAACACCCGCTTAGTAATGGCATCGCCGCCTCCAGGCACAGAACCGCCAAGTTGGCGCGTGCTGCTTACGGCATCCTCCCTGCGCGCTCGCTCCATTCATCGCTCCCAATGCGCGCCCCGGTCACGATCCATCCGGCGGCCTCGCCCGCTGAAGAATCGGGCGCGTACTTGAAATTCGTTCCCACTTCATCGAAAACGGGGCGGCGGTGGGCACTCCGGCGCGGCGATGCGGATCTGCTGTAGAGGGCGGTCCCGTAAGGGCGTAGCGGCCGGATGGGCTCCCCGCGCGCGCTTGGCATTCTTCATGCCCTCTTACCCGTGCAGTCCTCGAGCGGCGCCGATCGCTGGGGGGCGTGCGCGTACCGGCGCGGTGACGCCGGCCGCCTGCGCTCTTGCGGCGCCACACTCGTGGAGGAGCGCAGCGGCCCGTTCGCCGGGTTTCGCGCGCGCGTTCCCATGCTCGGCTGGAATCAACGAACGGTGGAGGGATCCATGCGCAGACGTCTCACGCAGCTCGCACTGCTCGCCACGCTCATGCTCGGCGCGCCGATCGCCGCCCGCGCGGCGCCGATGCTCGTCGAATTCGTATGGG
>DATIQI010000293.1:0-12102 GCA_035470985.1 Acidobacteriota bacterium | reverse complement strand
GGGGTCGGCGTGGCGGAAGCGATTGTTGGCGTCGCGGAGTCGCGTCGGATCGGAGAGCGTGCCAGGGCCGTAGTTGTTGTGGATCGCCCGCCCCAGGGCCTCCGCGAGACGCGAGACGTGATTGCTCGATCGGAGCGAGCGACCCGCCTCGTCGAGAAACGCCCGGCGGACGGCCGGCTCGCCGAGCGTCACGCGGAGCGACGAGCAGTCGGAGAAGGCCTCGTGGAACGCCGCCTTCTCGGGATCGGGAAGCGACCAGTAGCCGGGCTGATAGACGTCGAGGACCGCGTGTCCCGCCTCGTGCGCCACGATGTCGAGGCTCTCCGCCGCGAACACGTCGCGCCCCGTGATCCGGTCGGTGTCGTAGAAGAACTGGAGGCTCTTCCGGTCGTAGAAGGCGTTCAGGTCGCGCCCGGCCCGGAGCCGGACGCGAAGCGGCGCGCCGGAGTGCCAGGCGTCGAAGTCGCGGTCGAAGAAGTCCTCCCAGACGCGGATGGTCCGCGCGAGCGACGCCTCCCCCTGCCACTGCTGGAAGGCGATCGTTCCCGGGGCGTAAGGCGCGGGCGCGTAGCGGCGGCCCTCGATCTGGTAGGGCGGGTCGCCGGGGAGGCGGGCCGGAGGCGGAACGTCGAGGAGCCCGACGGTCGCGCCCGGGTCGTTGGGGTAGAAGCGGATGGTCGGCGCGGCGAAGCGGCCGCGGCGGCGCTTCACCGCCGCGCGGCGAAGAGCTTCAGCAGCTTCTCCGCCGTCAGCGTGTTCACGACGTGCTTCTTCTCCAGCCAGGCCTTCCGCGCCGTGCCGATCCCGTAGCGGATGTCGGCGTACCCGCTCACGTGGTGCGCGTCCGGGTTCACGGCGAAGCGGACCCCGCGCTCGCGCGCGGCCATCGCCTCGCGCCAGTCGAGGTCGAGGCGCATCGGGTGCGCGTTGATCTCCACCACCACCCCCTCCTCCGCGGCGACCCGCAGGACTTCCTCCAGCCGGACGCGGTACGCCTCGCGCTGGAGGAGGAGCCGCCCCGTCGGGTGCGCGAGAATGGAGACGTGCTTGTTCCGGAGGGCCTTCACCATCCGCGAAGTCATCGCCTCCTCGCTCATCGTGAAGTTCGAGTGGATGGACGCGACGACGAAATCGAGCCGCTCCAACACCCGGTCGGGGAAGTCGAGGGAGCCGTCGGGGAGGATGTCCACCTCGGAGCCCTTCAGGATCCGGAGCTTCCGCGAACGGGCGTTCCACGCGTCGATCGCCGCCCCCTGCCGCTTCAGATCGGCTTCCGTGAGTCCGTTCGCGTAGCGGGCCGAGACGGAGTGATCGGCGATGCCGAGGTAATCGGCGCCCCACGCGGCGGCCGCCTCGGCCATCTCCTCGAGCGTCGACTTGCCGTCGCTCGCCGTCGTGTGGCAGTGGAGGATGCCGCGCATGTCGTCGATCGTGACGAGCGCCGGGAGCCGGTCCGCTTCCGCGGCCTCGATCTCGCCGCGGTCCTCGCGGAGTTCCGGCTCCACGTAGGCGAGGCCGAGGACGCGGAAGAGATCCTCCTCGGACGCCACGGCCGCGTGGCGCTTTCCGGTCAGCGCGTACTCGTTCAGGCTCATGCCGCGTTCCTGCGCGCGCGCGCGGACCCGGATGTTGTGCGCCACGTTTCCCGTGAAGTAGTGGAGCGCGAACGGAAACTCGTTCGGCGCCACGAAGCGGACGTCCACCGCCAGCCCGTCGGGGAGCCGGACGGAGGTCTTGGTGTCGCCGCTTCCGATGAGGGACGCGTCGGGAACGAGCGCCAGGAACGCCTTCGTGACGGCCGCCGACTTCTTCGTGGCGACGAGGAGATCGACGTCCTTCACGGTTTCCATCCAGCGCCGCAGGCTCCCGCCGATCTCCGCGGCCGCCACGTCGGGGTTCGCGCGGAGCTTCTCGAGGAGCGCCTCCGCCACCGGCCGCACCTCGCCCGCCAGGTAGCGCCCCGCGCCCTTCTCGAGGAGCGCGATCCCCTCGAGGATCTTCTTCTCGGACTGGACGCCGAAGCCCTTCAGATCCCGGATCTCCCCCTTCTCGGCCGCGCGCTTCAGCTTCGCGAGGGTCGCGATGCCGAGATCCTCGCCCAGCGCGCGGACCTTCTTCGCGCCGAGGCCGGGGACGCGGATCATGTCGAGATAGCCGGGAGGCGTCGCGTCCGCCAATTCGTCCAGGAAGGCGATTCGTCCGGTCCGCCAGAGCTCGGTGACGTGGTCGGCGATCGCCTTGCCGATCCCCTTCAGCTCGGTCAGCGTGCCGGCTTCGACGCGCGCGCCGAGGTCGTCGGCGAGGGCGTCGATGGCGCGCGCCGCGTTCTCGTAGGCGCGGACGCGGAACGGATTCTCCCCCTTCAGCTCCAGGAGGACCGCGATCTCGGAGAGGGTCCGGGAGACGTCGCGCTTGTCCATCGGTCGGGGACCTCCGGCGCCTCGCGCGGTCAGGGGAGGTCGGAGAGGGGGCGGCGGCCCGAGAAGCCCTCGTCCACCGCGTGCCAGTGCTCGATGCGCGACTCGCCGCGCCGCCAGCAGAGGCAGACGACCCGCCCGTGCGCCATGGTGTAGAAGTCGACGAGGCCGAGCTCCAGGTCGCGCAGGATGCAGCCCTGGGCCGAGACGGCGCCCAGCTCGGCCTGGAACCGCTCCAGGTGCCCCGCCAGGGTCGCCTCCTTCTCGCGGAGCGCGAGCACGTCGGGATTCTCCTCGCTCGCGCCGCTCCCGGCGATCGCGCCGAGGACTTCGATCTCCCGGCGAACCGTCGTCGCGTCGCGCGCGATTCCCGTCAGGACCTCGAGCGATCGCTCCAGGGCGGGGAGGAGTCGGTTCGCTTCGTCGACGGAGAAGATCTTGTTCCGGAGCCGTTCCATGCCGGGATGCTACCAACGGGCGCGGCACCCTTGCAACCAAGGGCCGATTTTGACACGATCGACGGGATGCCGCTCGACGAGCCGATCTCTCGAAGGGTCTTCCTCCGCCGCGGCGCCATCCTCTCGGCGGCCGCCCTGACGGGCGCCCCCGGCGTGCCCTGGATCGCCGGCTCCGGCGACGCCGAGGCCGCCATCATGGGGATCGGGCAGGAGTTGTCCGACATCCTCAACATCGAGACCTGCAACCGGATCCTCACGGAAGCCCTCGCCCGCGGCGGCACCTTCGCCGACATCTTCGCGGAGCAGCGCTTCACCACACGCATCGCCCTCGACGACGGAAAACTCCAGTCGGTGACGTACGGCTACCCCCGCGGCGCGGGCGTGCGCGTCCTCCGCCGCCACCAGACCGGCTACGCCTTCTCCGACGAGATCGAGTTCGCGGCGCTCCTCGACGCCGCGCACGTCGCGTCGAGCGTGGTGGAGAACCAGAGCCCGGTCACGCCCCTCGACGTGACCAAGCGCGCGCTCTCGGCGCCCTTCACGCTCGCGTCGCCCGCGCCGCTGATGGCGGAGCCGGCGAAGTTCTCGCACGTCCGGGCGATCGACGCCGCGGCGCGCGCGGTCGATCCGCGGATCACCTCGGTCCGCGTCGAGTATGCCGACGAAGTGCGCGACATCCTCGTGGCCACGTCGGACGGGGGCTACTTCGTCGACCGCCAGTACCTCGTCAGCATCACCTGCGTTCCGACCGCCGTTCAAGGCGGCGAGCGCCGGAGCGGCTACGCCTCGCTGGGGGGACGCGTGGACGACGGGTATTACGCGCGACGGCCGCCGACGTCGGTGGCGCGCGAGGCGGCCGAGCAGGCGCTCATCCTCCTCCAGGCGGGGCCCGCTCCCGCCGGCGCCATGCCGGTGGTCATCGGACCGGGCTGGGGCGGCGTCCTCATCCACGAGTCGCTGGGCCACGCCCTGGAAGGCGACGGCATTCGGCGCGAGACGTCGCTCCTCACGGGGAAGAAGGGAGCGTCGATCGGGCCGCCGTTCCTTCGCGTGGTGGACGACGCGCGCCTTCCGTTCGGCCGAGGCTCCTACGCGGTGGACGACGAGGGGACCGCCGGGCAGCGAACCGTCCTCGTGGACGGGGGGATCCTCCAGTCGTATCTCCTCGACCGCCAGAGCGCCGCCGTCCTCGGCGGCGTCTCGACGGGAAACGGGCGGCGCGCCTCCTACCGGGACCGTCCCTTGCCCCGGATGAGCAACACCTTCATCGACAAGGGCGCGAGCGATCCCGGATCGCTCCTCTCGGGGATCGTGAAAGGGTTCTACGCCGCGTCGCTCGGCGGCGGCTCGGTGGACACCACGAGCGGAAACTTCAACTTCGCCGTCCGCGAGGGCTACTGGATCGAGGGCGGGAAGATCACCCGCCCGGCCCGCGGCGCCGTCCTGATCGGGAACTCGCTCGAGACGCTGAAGCGGCTGGAGGGCGTCGGGAGCGATCTCTACGTCGAGCCATCCCGCGGAACGTGCGGCAAGGACGGCCAGATGGTCCCCGTCGGCGTCGGGCAGCCGACCGTCCGGTTCTCCTCGATCACGGTGGGAGGCACGGCGATCTAGCCATGGCGACCCTCTCGCCCCAGGAGATCCTCGACCGCGTCCGGACGCTGGCGCAGCGCTCCGGCTCCGCCGAGGCGGAAGCCTACTTCGAGATCGTGAACCTCACCGAAGCGCGCGTCCGCCAGGGGGAGGTCGAGTATCTGTCCCAGAGCGCCGTTCGCGGCGTCGGCGTGCGCGTCTTCGTGAACTCGAAGGCCGGCTTCTCGTACACTACCGACCTCCGCCCGAACGTGCTCGACGAGCTGGTCCGCCGGACGATCATCCTGGCGGGCGAGAACGCGCCCCGCGACGAGAACCGCCTCCCGGACGAACAGCTCCCGCCGCTCTCGGATCTCGAGATCTACGACGAGGCGGTGGCGCGCCTGCGGCCGCCCGAGTTGATCGCGCTGGCCCGGCAGGCGGAGGAGCAGTCGTTCGCCTCCGACAAGCGCGTGCAGGCGACGCGCCTCGCGCGCGCGGGCGCGGCGGTCGGCGAGGTGCACTTCTCCAACACCTACGTGCCGTACCAGACCTACCGCTCGACGACCGTCTGGACCGGGCTGACCGCCGTCGCCACCGACGGCACGGTGAGGCGGGAGGGCTCGTTCCACGACCGGCGCCGAAGCCTGCTCGATCTGAACACGCCCGAGCGGGTGGGCCGGAAGGCCGCCGAGCGGGCGGCGCAGCACCTGGGCGCCAAGCCGGTTCCCACGACGAAGGCGCCGGTGATCTTCGAGGCGGACGCGGCGGCGCAGCTCGTGGCCGGGCTCCTCCCGGCGTTCGACGCGGCCAACATCCTCGAGCAGCGCTCGTTCCTCATCGGAAAGCTGAACAAGCCCGTCGCCTCGCCGCTCGTGACCCTCGTGGACGACGGCCTCATGCGCCGCGGTCTCGGCACCAGGCCCTTCGACGGGGAAGGGGTCCAGCAGCGCCGGACCGTCCTGGTCGACCGGGGCACCCTGATGAAGTCGCTCCACACCGCGACGACCGCGCGCCGGATGAACGTGCGGCTGACGGGGAACGCGACCCGCTCCTACGACTCGATCCCCGTCTCGGGGCCCACCAATCTCCACATCGAGGCGGGCTCCTCGACGCTCGAGCGGATGGTCTCCTCCACCCCGCGCGGGCTCCTCGTTACGGGAATGGCCGGATTCGGCGTGAACACGGTCTCCGGCGATTTCTCGCAGCAGGTGGTCGGGCGCTGGATCGAGAAGGGCGTCCTGGGCGCCCCGGTGGAGGGCGTCACGGTCGCGGCGAATCTCTCCGAGATGCTCCTCGGAATCGACGCGGTGGGGAAGGACATCGAGTACCGCGACACGATCGCTTCCCCGAGCCTCCGGTTTCGCGAGCTGACGATCTCCGGGACGTAGCGTCCGTGCGACGCGCGCGCCCGCGGTCCCGTCGTCGCGCGCCTCCCGCTCCCCCCGCGCCGATCGCCCTCGCCGCCCTCGTCGTCTTCACCGCGTTCGCCCCCGGCGCGGCGCGCGCGAAGGATCCGCCTCCGCTTCCCTGGACCCACTCCGAGATCCACCGCTCCGCGTTCGTCTCGGCCGTCGTCCCGGCGCGCCTCGACCGGGACTCGCTCCCCGACCTCGCGGCCGCCGACTACGGCGCGAACCGCGTCGTGGTGTTCTTGAACCGGGGCGCGCGCGGCATGGCCGAGGCCGGGTCGTACCCGGTCGGCTTCGCGCCCCAGGATCTCCGGTCGGGCGACGTAAACGAGGACGGGTTCGCCGACCTGGTCGTCGCGAACGAGGGCTCCTCGAGCCTGAGCATCCTCCTCGGCGACGGAACCGGGGCGTTCGCGCCGGCGGGGGAGGTCGCCTGCCCGGGGGGCGCCAACGCGGTCGCGCTGGCCGACTTCGACCGGGACGGGCATCTCGACACCGCCGTCGCCGGGCTCCTGCGGCGTCTCTACTTCGTGCTGTCCGGCGACGGGCGCGGCTCGTTCGGGAAGCCCGACTCGTTGAGCGCGGCCGTCGCGCCCCTCGCCCTGGCGGTCGCCGATCTCGACGGCGACTCGTATCCGGACCTCGTGGCCGCCGATCATCTCTGGAACACGGTGAGCGTCTACCGCTCGCGCGGGCCGGGAGCGTTCCACTCCCGGGAAGACCACGTCGTCGGCGCGCGCCCCTCCAGCCTCGCGGTCGCCGACCTCGACGGCGACGGCGTGGACGACGCGGTCACGACGTGCATGACCGCGCACCAGCTCTGGATCGTCTACGGACAGCGCGCCCGCGGCTACCGGAGCCGCAGGAGCGTGAGCGCGGGCGTCCGCCCTGTGGACGCCGCCATCGCCGACTTCGACCGGGACGGGCGCCCCGACATCGCGGTCAGCCTCGAGGGGGAGCGCGCCGTCGCGCTCTACGGAGCGAAGGGAAATCGGAAGTTCCGCCGCATCGGGAAGATCGCGCTGGGGGAGGAGCCGCGCGCGCTGGACGCGGCCGATCTGGACGGCGACGGGCGGGCCGATCTCGTGGTCGCCTGTCCGCAAGCCCGCCGGCTCCTCATCCTCTGGAACGACGGAGTCGGAGCGGCCGCGCGCTGAGCGAACGGGGAGGGCCGGCCCGAGGGGCGGGCCGGCGGATCACTTGGGCTGCGGGTCGCCCTCGTCCTTGGGCGCGGCGTAGAGCTCGCCCACGGTGAACTTCTTCGGCTGTCGGACGTAGATGTAGGCGCTGTTCCCGGCGGCGGCGCCCTCGCTGCAGGCGGTGATGAGGAGCTTGTACTTCCCGGGATAGGTCGCGATGTCGCCGCAGGTGAAGACGCCTTGGATGTTCGTCTTCATCACGTTGTCGGCCTTGATCTGGTTTCCTTCCAGCTCCAGCCCCCACGTCCGCACGATCTTCGCGTCCATCAGATAGCCGACATTGATCGACACGAGGTCGATTGGGAGCGCCTCCTCGGCCCCGCTCTTCTTGTCCCGCACCACCACCGACCGGACCACGCCCGCGTCGCCCGGGTCGCCCTGGATCTCGACCGTCTCGGTCTCGAGGCGGGCGCGGATGCGGGGCGACTCGCGGATCTCCTCCACGTACCCCTCCATCCCCTGCCACTTGTCGAGCATGTGGATGAGCGTCACGTCGGCGACCTCCTTCAGCGAGATCGCGGTCTCGAGCGCGCTGTCGCCCCCTCCGATCACCAGCACCTTCTTGTCGCGGCACGCCTCCACGTCGGGCATGCCGTAGGAGACGCCGCGCCCCTTGTACTGCGCTTCGCCCGGCTTGTTGATCTTCCGCGGCTCGAAGGCGCCGCCTCCGGTCGCCACGATCACCGAGCGCGCCTGGTAGGTCCCCTTCGTGGAGGTCACGCGGATCAGGTTGGCCGCGTCGTCGCGCTCGATCATGGTGACGTGCTCCCCCTCGCGGATCTCGGAGCCCATGTGCTGCGCCTGCTCCACGAAATTCCGTCCCAGGAGCTCTCCGAGTACGTACGTGTACGAAGGGTAGTCGTGGACCGGCTTCTTCGGGTAGAGGGAGGCGAGCTGACCTCCGGCGACGGCCGTGTCGAGGAGGAGCGTGGACATCCGGCGCATGCGGGTGAAGAGCGCGGCCGAGAGCCCGGCCGGACCGGCGCCGACGATGAGGACATCCCAGATCACGGTCGCGAGGCCTCCACGGGGAAGTCGAGGAAAGGCGGGAGGATACCACAGGGGGCCCCTGGCGCCGCGGCCGCCCCCGTGCTAGGTTCGTGCGCCTAACCAGGAGCGAATCCTTGAGCCGCGCCATCCACGTGTCCGTCGCCCCCTCCGTTCCCGCGCTCGCGCTCGACACCGTCTGGTTCCAGGTGGCGGGAACGCTCTGCAATCTCCGCTGCCGCCATTGCTTCATCTCGTGCGGGCCGACGAACCGAAGCCACGACTACATGACGCGCGACTCCGTCCGCGCCCATCTGCGGGACGCGGAGGAACTGGGCGTGCGCGACGTGTACTTCACGGGCGGGGAGCCGTTCCTCCACAAGGAGCTCGCCGGCATCCTGGAGGACACGCTTCGCGTCGCGCCGGCCAGCGTCCTCACGAACGCGACGCTCGTCACGCCCGCCCTGGCGCGGGAACTCGCGGCGCTCGACGCCGGGAGCCGCTTCTCCCTCGAGATGCGCGTCAGCCTGGACGGACTCACGCCCGAGTCGAACGATCCGATCCGCGGCGCGGGGACGTTCGAGGAGACCGTGGGAGGCCTGCGGCTCCTGGCGGAGGCCGGCTTCCTGCCCATCGTGACGGTGGCCCAGACGTGGAACGACGCCGAGGATCTCGAGATGCGCGAAGGCTTCCATGCCTTCCTCCGCGGGCGGGGGATCGAGCGGCCGCGCGTGAAGATCCTCCCGCTCTTCCGGCTGGGGCGCGAGGAATCGCGCACGCACGGCTACGGCGCCGACGAGATCCTGACGCCGGCCCACATGGAGGGCTACGATCCCTGGCTCCTCCAGTGCTCCACCAGTCGCATGGTGACGAGCCGCGGGGTCTACGTCTGCCCCATCCTGATCGACGTGCCGGCCGCGCGGATGGCGGCGACGCTCCGGGAGTCGATCCGCCCCTTCCCGCTCGCGCACGGCGCCTGCCACACCTGCTGGGCGACGGGCGCCTCCTGCCGGAACTGAGGAACGCGTGATCGAACCGGCGCGGATCGAAGGAGGCGGCCTCGAGGGAGGGCTGGCGGTGCTCGGAGGGCCCTACAGCAATCACCTCGCGCTCCGGGCGGTGCTGGAGGACGCGCGCGCGCGCGGCGCGGCGGCGATCGTCTGCCTCGGCGACCTCGGCGGCTTCGGTCCGAATCCGGGCCGGGTCTTCCCGCTCCTCGAGGAGTTCGGAGTCGTCTCGATCGCGGGGAACTACGACCGCTCGCTCGCCGCCCGGCTCTCCGATTGCGGTTGCGGCTACACGCACCCCGACGACAACCGCTACGCGCGCCTGTCGTACGACTACACGAACCGAAAGACCACCGACGCCGAGCGCGCGCGGCTGGCCGCCCTCCCCGAGGCCGCGCGCTTCTCGCGGGGAGGACGCCGCTACCATCTCTGCCACGGATCGCCGCGCCGGACGAACGAGTTCCTCTGGGACTCGGCGTCGTCCGACGCCTTCCTCGCTCGGCTGGCGCGCGAGGCCGGGGCCGACACGATCCTCTGCACGCACACGGGCCTCCACTGGCAGCGGCGGCTCCCCGGGGGCGCGCGCGTGATCAATGTCGGCGCGGTCGGCCGCCCGGCGAACGACGGGCGGACCGAGGTCTGGTATGCCTGGCTCGCGCCGGGCCGCGAGGAGGCCGAATTCGTGCCGGTCCCGTACGACCACGAGGCGCTGGCGCTCGAGATGGAGGCGGAAGGGCTACCGGCCCCGTTCGTGGAGACGATCCGGACCGGCTGGTGGACCACCTGCCTCGAAATCCTCCCCGCGAAGGAGCGCGCGCGGGGACGGTTCTAGCGGTCGCTTCGCGTGGTCCGCGTTCTCGGTTCCATCGTCACGGAGTACGTCCGTCAGGTCCGCGATTCGGGACCCAACCCGCGGCGCTACCTGGCCGGCATCTTCCTGATCGGCCTCGGCCAGTCGGTCTTCTCGCTCCTCTTCAATCTCTACCTCCGCGAGCTGGGCGTGGCCGACTCGACCATCGGCCAGGTCCTCTCGAAGATGTCGCTCGGGGCGGCGCTCGCGGCGATCCCGGCGGCGCTGCTCCTCCAGCGGGTGGCCGCGCGATCGATGCTCCTCGTGAGCAGCGCGCTCACCACCGTGGCGTATCTCCTCCAATCGGTGCTGACCGCGCCCGACCTCCTCCTGACCGTCGCCTTCTTCGCGGGCACCGTGCTCACCGTCTTCCGCCTCTCCATCGCGCCGGTGATCATGCGCGAGGCGGCCCCCGAGTCGAGGCCGTTCCTCTTCAGCGCTTCCTACACCGTGCTCTTCCTCTCCGCCATCGTCGGTTCGGGCCTCGGCGGATTCCTGCCGCATCTCTTCCGGTGGTTCACCGACTCGGATCACCTCGCGCTCCGCTTCTCCCTCTTCACGGCCTGCGGGCTCTACCTCCTCTCGACGATTCCGTTCGCCGCGATGAAGGAGCGCCCTCCGGCGGCGGCCGTCGCGGCGCCCACGGCCGGACGGGGCGCCCGCGACCGCGCGCTCGCCGCGCTCCGCGAGCTCGCCACGGTCGATTGGGGACTCCACGCGAAGCTCATCGTGCCCTCGCTCCTCATCGGACTCGGCGCCGGGCTGATCATCCCGTTCCTCAATCTCTACTTTCGCGACCGCTTCGGACTCGACGAGGCCACCATCGGTCTCCTCTTCGCGGCCATGCAGGGCTTCATGGTCGTGAGCAACGTCTTCGGCCCGACCATCACGCGGAAGATGGGGCTCGTGGCCGGCGTGGTCTTCACGCAGCTCGCGTCGGTCCCCTTCATGATCATCCTGGCCGCATCCCACTGGTTTCCGCTGGTGGCGGCGGCCTTCTTCCTCCGCTCCGCGCTGATGAACATGAACCAGCCCCTGGCGTCCCACTTCGCCATGGAGGTCGTTCCGGAGCGCGACCACGCCGTGACGAACAGCCTCCTCGCCCTCTCCTGGTTCCTCGCCTGGAGCGTGAGCGCCGACATCGGCGGCGCCATGATCGAGCGGGTCGGCTACGGCCCCCCGCTCCTCATCGCGGCCGGTCTCTACATCGTCGCGTCGCTCCTCTACTGGCTCTTCTTCCGAAACGTGGACGAAGGGCGCGTGCCGCGGTCCGAGGTCGAAATTCCGGAGGCGTGAGCCCCGTTTCGGCCCCGCAAACCGTAGGCGCGCCACGGCATGGCGGATTCCGGCCAGGACCGGTCCGCGTGCCTCAAGTTCCCCCTGCGCCTGCCGATCTTTACCCCGTGCAGCAGCAGGTCCATGCGCCGAGGGTCGGCGACGATGGATCTCGGGTGGTGGTCGGTGGGGTGGTGCATCCATCAACTCAAGGGGGAATCACGATGAAGCGCATTTCCGTTCTCTTCCTGGCGTCGCTCCTCGTCGCGTCGGTGGCCTTCGCCGGCCCGGTCGGCACCCTCGAGCTGAATGCCGGCTACAACAAGAACTCGACGGAAGTCACGCCGAACGGGGATTCGATGGGTGGCGGCATCGGCTTCGGCGCGTCGTAGTGGAAGGGCGTGTCGCCCAGCGTGTCGTGGGGTGCCGAAGTCTCCTTCGACAACCTCGGCTCGGCCGAATACACCGATCCGCTCAGCAGCTCGACGACGAAGATCTCGGGCAGCGTCTTCCGCATCAACCCGGCCGTTCGCTACACGTTCGGCCCGGGCGTCGGCACCAGCTTCTACGCCCAGGGCGGCGCGGGCTGGTACAACGTCTCCGCGAAGGTCGAGGACTCGGTCCTGGGCAACGCGGACGACAGCCAGTCGAAGATCGGCTTCAATGTCGGCGCCGGCGTGAACTTCCCGGTCGCCCCGACGACGAAGATGAACGTCGGCGTGCAGTACCACTCGGTCTCCACCGAGGGTGAGAGCACGAACTACCTGAACTTCCGCGCGGGCATCGGCTTCAACCTGTAAGCCGGCACTCCGCAGTTTCTTGGGGGCGGCGCCTTCGGGCGTCGCCCCCGATTTTTTTTGCCGGAGCCGAGCCCGTAAGCGGCTCCTTTTTCGGTAAGGATGCGCCGGGACCGGACGATCTTTCC
>DATIQI010000292.1:0-23390 GCA_035470985.1 Acidobacteriota bacterium | reverse complement strand
GGTTCTGCGCGAGCAGCGGATTGAAGTCGCCCGAGGCGGCGGAGGCCACGCCGTAGGGCAGCAGGCTCGCCATCTCCGCCACGTACAGCGGCCGGAAGCTCGCCCGCCCGGTGGACGCGCACCAGCGTCTCGAAGAGGTGGGTGTCGGCCAGCGCCCGCGCTTCGGGTCCGAGCTTCCGCACGGCCACGGCGTGCTGGAACGCGGCGCGGATCTCGGCTTCGTCCTGTGGCTGAACCCAGACGAGCACGAGATTCACGTCGTTCACTTCGAGGGCCCGTTCGGCGGCCTTCACCACCGGGCCGTCGAGCCCGTCGCAGTGGGCGAGGGCCGAACGGGGTGCGAGTGCGAGCGCGATGGACGCGGCGAGCAGGAGCGAGGCGAAACGCGGCGACGACATGACGGCGACTCCTTCCAGCGAACGGTTTTTCGGCCCGGGCGGTCGGCGGCACCTCCGGCGGCCGTCCGGATCGGATTGTGAATCACTATTCACATATAGTCAAGGCGCGTTCTTGGTTTCAGCGAAACGCGCGGGACGGTCTCATTGCATAACCGGCTGTTAATTAAGACTTTTAGCGAATCCGATGGGTCGGCCGCCATCACCGACGCACCGAGGCCGGGACCCATGGCATTGTGCACTTGCACTCACATTCTACCGCTCGCTCGATGCCGGGCGCTTCCCTGGGGCTACAATGGGGACTTCAGGGCCCGACCACCCAAGGATCCAGGAGGACCCCATGCGTCAGCGCCACGCCACCACCCCGCGTTTCGGACACCTCCCCCGACTCCTCGCAGCGGCGGTCTTCGCCCTCGCTCTCGCCGGCTGCAATCCCGAGGAGTACGTCGTCGCCACGATCGCGCCCACGCAGGGGAACAGCGCCAAGGGCGAGGTCCGCTTCTACAAGGAGGAGGGCGGCGTTCGCGTCGTCGCGAAGCTCGAGGGGCTGACCCAGGGCGCGCATGGATTCCATCTGCACGAGAAGGGCGACTGCTCGGCGCCCGACGCCATGTCGGCGGGCGGGCACTACAACCCCGCCGGCGCGCCGCATGGAGCGCCCGACGCCGACGGGGCGCACCGCCACGCGGGCGACCTCGGCAATGTCGAAGCCGGCGTCGACGGCAAGGCTACCGTGAACCGCGTCGATCCGCTCCTCGTCTACGAGAACCTCGCCGGTCTCGCCGTCCTCGTTCACGCGAACCCGGACGATCTGGCCTCGCAGCCGGCCGGGAACGCCGGACCGCGCGTGGGCTGCGGGGTGATTCAGGCGCGTCCGTAGGAAGGAGCGCCGCGGTCCGCGACGCGGCGAGGAGCGCGGACCGGTTTCGGCTTCGCGGAGCCGGGAGTCGCTTAGACCGCTTCGCTCCGCCCGTTCGCGGACACCGGCTTCCGGTAGACCACGACGAGGTCGGGAACGGTCCAGCGCCGGGCGCGGTTCAGGATCGGAAGCGAAAGGGCGGCGTTGGCGGCGCGGCTCCCGAGATCCCCGGCCGTGGCGATGCCCGCGCGCACCAATCGGGGCCAGCGCCGCGGAACGACCGAGGAGAAGAGCATGTTCAGCCTGAGGGGACCGACGTATCCGGGAATCTCGAACGGCTGCAGGCCCGCTTTGGCGTGGGACTCCTTCAGCTCGTCCAGCGACATCGGGACGTGGATGTCGTAGAGCCCTCTGCGAAACGCGCGAAGCCCCCAGCCGAAGACGCCTCGCAAGTTGGGAATCTGCGTCACAAGGAGGCCGCCGGGCTTCAAGTAGGCGGCCGCACGCCGCAGGACGGCCTCGGTCGGCCGGAAGTGTTCCATGACACCGAACGAAACGACGAGATCGAACTCCTGGTCGAACGTGCGCTCATCGCTCAGGAGGTCCCCCCACTCCACGCGGCCCTCCTGGCCCTGGAGTTTCAGATTCTCGCGGGCCAGATCCACGCCCTCCTGTGTGTAGTCGAGGCCGAAGACGCGGCAGGCGTGCTGCCGGCTGAAGTAAGGGAGCCAAGAGGACGCGGCGCATCCGATCTCGAGCACGGAGGCCGGGCGGGGGAGCGACTCGAGGCATCGCGTGAAAACCTGGTGGTAGACGCGGTGGTCCTCGCGACCCTCGAGATCCACGGATCGAGGGAGCTTGATCCGGGTCCACTCCGTTTCCCAATGGTCCTGACTCGAGAGGGTCTCGACGTGCTCGTTCATGGCGGGCAATCCAACGGGTCCGCGTGGTGGAGATGGGACGCCCGGTCCGGGCATCCGGAGTGCGCCTGCGTCGTTCAGTCTAGGGCGGCGCGCCGCTCCGGCGCAAGGCGCGTCGGGAGGCGGGTCGGCCGGCCACCCCCATCGGCAACGCGGACAAAGAGTTCTGGGGTTCGGGCCCTACTCGTCGTACGTCGTCCGGTGACGCGACCGATCGACGCGGATCGTGAAGCGGTAGACCCGCTCCATGACCCCCGCGGGCGCGGGGATCATGGTGGTGTGGCCGGACGACTCCTCCCACCCGTGCGTGAACCCGAGCGACAGATCGAAGACGCGGAGGAGCCAGAAGAGGTACTTGATGCGACCGGCCAGCGGTTCCTGGGGCCCTTCCGGCTCGCCGATGGTCTGGACCGCCTGCAGCCTCCCGACGCCGAAGCAGGCGGCGAGGGCTTGGGTCACGATCTCGCGCTCCCGGCCGTCGAATCCACCGGCCCACGTGTAGCGGACGACATACGGGGGTCCGCAGTCGAGAGCGCGCGCCAACTCGTCCGATCGCGTTCCGTATTCCGTCTGCACCACGGCTCCCTCCTCACGCGCGCCCCTTCGATCGAGACGGCACATTCTTCCGGAACACTCGCCCGGATACGAAACGACCGCGAATCGCAAAATGACCGCCGCATCGGTGCACCAAGCGTGCGGCGCGACACACGCGCATGAGCCGGGCTCCACCGGCCATCGTGGAATCGCGCCCTTCGGTACGCACGTTCCGTTGTGTCGTGACGGCGGTGCTTCGACCCGACCCGCCTGCGAAGCACGCGCAATGCAAGGGGTGTGCCCTCGTCGCGGATAGATGAGGCGGGCAATTCTTCCGCAGCCGAAGCGTGGGAACGGCTCAGCGCGCGGGCTCGACCCGCGCCCGCGCGATCAGGGCCAGGGGGACCTTTCGCATGCCCGGCCATCGAAGGGGCGGCTTCCGCGACGGATCGCGAAGGAGCATCTGAGCCGAGATCCCTCCGTCGAGCATCATGGCGTCGCGCGCGCCGAGCGCGCCCATGATCGCGGCCATCTCGGGAGTCGTGGGACCGAGCGGCAGGGCGCCGGAGATGTCGCCCAGCGCGTCGAACCGGGTCAGCACGACGAGAAGGCGACGGTCTCTCGTCTCCCCGATCGCCAATCGCGCGTCGCGATGCGTGTGACTGACGCCGAGCCCCGGCGTCCGAAGCGCCGCCGGCACGGCTCCGTCGCCGCCGAGGAGCGTGGGGTAGGACTGAAACGCGATCGCGGCCCCGCCCGGAGCGAGGGTCGCGTCGCCGTGGTGCCAGCGCGCGCGCCCCGCCGCGTCGATCGAAATCGCGCTGGCGAGCGGGCCGTAGCCACGTTCGAGGAGCTGCTTCCCCTCCCGCACGACCCAGCCCCAGGGCATGCCGCCCACGAATTGGCCCGCGTTCACGGCGAGGATCGCGTCGGCCGGCGCGCGGTCGATGGTCCACGCGGGACGCTGGTCCCGCGTCATGTCGAGTTGGAGCGAGAGATCGAGGAGCGAGGGGTCGAGGCGAACGACGATGAGCTTCGCGCGCCACGCCGGGGCGGGGCAGGCGAGCCGTAGCGTCGCCCACTCGACGCCGGCGCCGAGTGGAGCCCACGTGAGCGCCGCGGCGACGGTCGAGTCGGGGGCGGACCATCGAGCCGGCGCCCGATCGGCGCGCCACCACGTCCGCCAGCCGTCCGGCGTCCCGACCGCGAGGGTCGCCGAACCGTTCGCGCCGGCGGACGGGGCGGCGCCGAGGGCGAGTCCCCCCGCGAGCCACGCGGCGAGGAGCATCGCCCGCATCGAAGTCACCGGGAACACGGCTAGCCCATCGCCGCGAGCAGCTTCTCCAGGTACTTCTCGAGCGCCTCGATCTCCTCGCTCGTGAATCCTCGCGTCGCGGACGGCTTGTACGACTTCGATTGCCTCCACGACAGGTACATCTGGATCCGCTCCGCGGCCGTGGCGAACTGCTCGCGATCCATGCCCCCTTGCTTCGCTTGCGCCTCGGAGACCTTCTTGTCGATCGCACGAATCTGCTCGGAGAGCGAGGCGACCTGACGTTCGAATTCGTCCAATTTCGGCTCGGACGGGAGCGGCGGAGGCACCGGGTCGCATTTCTTGTACGCGTTCAGGGAGTCTTCGCGGCTCGGCATCACGACGGCGACCATCGCCTCCTGCGCCGCCTTCGTGGCGGCGCTGTCCCCGCTGGCGGCCGCGGCATTGTACTTCTGAGCGATCGCCGTGAACTTCTCGCGGATCGCCGGATCCGTGAGCGCTTTCTGGGAGTATTCGTTCAACTTCTGCTGCGTCATTTCCTCGATGGCATCGTGCCGGCAGACCTCGACGTCTCCCCGCTTCCGCCTGATTTCCTGGATCGCTTCCCCGTGCTTCTCCCAGTGCTTGTTCCGCTCCTCCTGGACTTTCTCCAGTTTCTCGACGAGCGTGGGCCGGCCCGCGCTCGCCGCCTTCGCGGATTCGTACGTCGCGACGATCCGGTCGAGGCGCTCCGGGGTCAGCTCCACGACCACCTCGTCGAACACGACGGTCTCGTCCCCGATCGCGCCTTCCTCCTCCTCCAATCCCGCGGCCTTGGCCGCCTTCTCCTTGGCCTTCTTGGCCAGTCCGCCCACCCCGGGGAGGGCCCACCCGTCGGCGGCGACGACGAGACCGAACGCGATGAACAGGGCCAGGAAGCACGGTCCATTCGAGGTGCGGCGACCCGGTGAGCGACGCATGGGGGAAACCTCCTTCAGGGTGAACGGTCTACTCGATACGCGCGAAATCGACCCGAAACGGCTCATGACGGCCCGGATGCTGACAGGGGACTCCAGGACGGCTAGACTGGGTGTTTCGGGCCCAGGCCACCCTCGCCGACCGGGCCCAACCGAGGAGGTGCGACCAAGCATGAGCGACGCCATCGCGATACCGCCCATTATCCAGGGCGGGATGGGCGTCGGCATCTCCAATTGGCGGCTGGCGCGCGCGGTCTCGCTCCGGGGCCAGCTCGGCGTGGTCACGGGCACGGGGATCGACACGCTCTTCGTGCGTCGGCTCCAGGACGGCGACCCGGGGGGAGACATCCGGCGCGCCCTCCAAGCGTTCCCCATTCCGGCGGCCGCCTCCGACGCGCTCCGCCTCTTCTTCCGCGCCGAGGGACGTCCCTCCGGCACCCCCTACAAGACGCTTCCCAAGTACAAGAAGACGGTCACACGGGCGCGCGAGCGGATCACGATGCTCGCCGCATTCGTGGAAGTCCACCTCGCGAAGGAGGGGCACGCGGCTCCCGTGGGGATGAACCTCCTCACGAAGATCCAGCTCCCAAGCCTGGCGGCGCTCTACGGCGCCATGCTGGCGGGCGTGGACGCGATCCTCATGGGCGCCGGCGTTCCACGCGAGATCCCCGGAGCGCTCGACCGCCTGGCCGCGCACGAGCCGGCGTCGCTCCGCTTCGACGTCGAAGGGCTCCGGCCGGAGGCGGCCGAGTTGCTTCGCCTCGATCCGCGCGTGCACTGGGACGGACCGCCCCCGGAGGTTCGCCGTCCGCGCTTCCTCCCCATCGTCGCCAGCAACTCGCTCGCGACCGTGCTGGTCCGGAAGGCGAGCGGCCGGATCGACGGAATCGTCATCGAGGGCCCGACCGGCGGAGGGCACAACGCTCCCGCGCGCGGCGAGCCGCGATCCAACGAGCGCGGCGAGCCGATCTACGGCGAGCGGGACGACGTGGACTTGAGGCGTATCGGCGACCTGGGCCTTCCCTACTGGGTGGCGGGCGGAACGGGTCACCCGGAGCGCGTCCGGAGTCTGCGCGAGACGGGCGCCGCCGGCGTGCAGGTGGGAACCCTCTTCGCGTACTGCGACGAGTCCGGAATGGACGAGCGATTGAAACGCTCGGTGCTCGAGCACGCC
This sequence comes from Acidobacteriota bacterium, assembly GCA_035470985.1. Lineage (GTDB taxonomy): Bacteria > Eisenbacteria > RBG-16-71-46 > SZUA-252 > SZUA-252 > SZUA-252. Next base: position 17,279 of record DATIQI010000292.1, on the reverse strand, counting down.
GCGCGCGGCGAGGTGGATGTCGTGACCGACCGCCGCGCGTCGCCGACCGGCTATCCGTTCAAGCTCGTCCGGTGGAGCGCCGATCCGGCCGCGGGGGTGAAGCGGGAGCGGGTCTGCGACATCGCGGGACTCCGGGTCGCCTACGCGAGGCCCGACGGAACGATCGGATATCGCTGCCCCGCCGAGCCCGTGGACTCCTACGTCAGCAAAGGGGGCCGCCGCGAGGATACCGAGGGGCGGATGTGCCTCTGCAATGGACTGATGGCGACCGCCGGGGTCGCGCAGGTTCGCGCCGACGGATCGGTCGAGCCCCCCATCGTGACGAGCGGCGACGATCTGAAGTCGATCACCGGATTCCTCGCCGGCCGGTCGCGGTACACCGCGTCCGACGTGATCGACTACCTGCTCCCCGCCTGACGGGGATCGCGCCTCGCGAAGAGCGCTCACGCTTCCCTCCCCTCCTGCCGATAGACTTCAGGGGCCCTGCCCTTGGCTGCCGTGGGCCCGAGTCGAAGGGGACAGGGGGGATCTCTCGTCCCGGCGACTTCCCCGCTTCTCTCTCAGGAGGGTTCATCCATGCGTCACCGCATTCTGCTCGCACTGGTCGTGTTCGGCACGGCCACGATCTGTCTTCCCGCGGCCGCGCTGAGCAAGGGGCGCGTGAGCGCGGGCCCCGTTCTTTGGAAGCACGACACCGATCTCAAGGTGGAACGGGCGACCAATTTCGACGGATCGGACGACACGTCGGATCAACAGGAGAAGAGCTGGGACGTTCTCGGGTCGGGAGCGGGAATGCGGGTCGGCTACGAGCTCCCACGGCTGCTTTCGTTCTACGGCGAGCTCGGCGTGACGCAGGCGACGGTTCGCGACAAGGACATCGTCGATCCCAACCAGGACATCGGATCGCTCGGGCTGAACGACGGCGTCTACTACACGCTGGGCGCTCGCCTGGGCGACGACTTCTCCAACGGAAAGCTCTTCTGGGCGGTCGGCGGGGCGGTCAACGTCGTCTCGACGGATCTCGACGAGGACATCAACACCAAATGGGACTATGAAGAGACGAACGTCTCGGTGGACGGTCGGATCGGCGCCTGGGCGAATCGGATCGGTTTCTACGGCGGGCTTCGAGTCGCGGACTCGAGCGCCGATCTTCGCGAAACGGACCGCACCAACCCCATCGGTCAGCAGACCCGATCGATCGAGATGGGCCGCGGTGAATCGCTCGATATCCTGATCGGCGCGAGGACGAGGGGAGCGGACGTCTCGGGCTTCACGGAACTCGGGCTCGCCGGGACGTTCAGCGCTTCGGCCGGGCTGAGCGTGGCGTTCTAAGCGCGGATTACGGTCGAGTCTCCTCGGCCGGACGCACGAGGGCCCCGATGGCTCGTCGCCATCGGGGCCCTTCACGTTCCTGGTGCCGTCCCGTGGCGGTCGTTCAACCTTCGACCGCTTCCTGTCGAGAAGTGATTACGCCTTTTGCGCCCTGAAGTTCAGCGTCCCTGTCGTCTTGGAGAGTGACAGTGTGAGCGTCCAGGTGCCGGCCACTCCCGCCGCCGTCGGGAAGCTGCCATTCTGGCCCAGATTTCGGACGTAGACTTGCGTCCCGTTCGCGTCGCGAATCGAAAGCGCGGCGGTGCCGTCGGTCACGCTGCACGACTGATCCACGCTCGCGGTCGTTCCGGAGTTGGACCAGCTGTACTGCAGCGTCTTGGTGTAGTTCTCCATGGATGTCGCCTGGAACTGAAACGTGTCCGGCGCGTTGTTCACCTGCCAGTCTTGCCCGGGACTCACGGGGTCTTTCCCACACCCGGAAGCGACGATGACGAGGCACGCGGTCGCGGTTGCGGCAAGCAGAGTCCGACGTAGGATGGAGCGCATAGAGTTCTCCTTCGGATAGGGGATTGGCCGAAGTAGGTCCTAGCAGGTACCGCGCCAGGCGCGTGGCCTTGGCCAGCCACATCGGCTGATACCCTCCAAGTGTCCTTCCGACCGGTCGATGCGGGCACCATACGCCGACTTGGGTGCTCCGAGTAATGCGCGTACTGCAATTCGGTCAGGAAGAGATTGCCGGTGACGAGTTGCACTTCGCGGTCCCGCCGGCAGCTCCGTGCCGGGGTTCGTCGCGCGACGTGGAACGAACGGCCATCGAATTGTACAGTCGAGCTTGCCCATTCCCGACGGGCGCGGCCATCGGTGCGGAACTCCTTCGCACGCGCGGGCGCGCACCGCGAACCAGCAAAGGAGCCGTCGCCATGGCCGTCGCACGAGTCACGGAAATCACGGCGTCATCGACCAAGAGTTTCGAGGACGCGATCCGGATCGGCATCGAGCGGGCGAACAAGACGCTCGAGAACGTGAAGGGGGCCTGGATCCAGGAGCAGAAGCTGAAGATCGAGAATGGAAAGGTCTCGGAGTATCGGGTGAACATGAAGATCACCTTCATCCTGACGGACTAGCCGTTACGGGAAACCGCGTCGCGCGGGTCGCGGAGGCGGCGGCGCGGAGGCTCCGGTGCTAGGATGCGCGCCATGCGCGGACTGAAGTCCAGGCTTCCGGCGGCCGCCGCCCTCCCCCTGATCGTCCTGGCCGGCGCGTGCGGCGACGGCCGGACGGCCCTGGACGACCTGGCCCGTTTCGTTCGACGCGAGAACGAGCGCCGGCACGACGCGAAGTCCGTCCGCGCGGACTCCATCGTCGATCTCGCCTTCGCCGGCGATCTCGCGACGCTGCGCCGCCTGCTCGACGCCGACCCGAACTCCGCGGCGGAGCGACTTCGAGCGCGCGACGGTACCGGGATGACGGCGCTCCACCGCGCCACGTGGGGCGGTCATCCCGAGATCGTCCGGCTCCTCGTCGAGCGTGGCGCCGAGATCGATGCGAGGGATGGCGGCGGCCACACGGCCCTTTCGCTGGCCGCGCGATGGGGCCGGGCGGACCTCATCGACATCCTCCTCGCGGCGGGCGCCGACGCCTCCACGCGCGACGATCAGGGGCGGACGCTCCTCCACCACGCCGCGCAGTACGGCCACGTCGATGTGATGCGGAGCCTGCTGGCGCACGGATTCGACGTGGACGTCCCGTCGCGGGTGGGGACGCCCCTACACTGCGCCGCGTCCATGCGGCGGCGCGAAGCGGCGACGCTCCTGCTCGACCGCGGCGCGGGCCTCGACCGGCGCGACGGACTCGGCTGGACCCCGCTCCACGTCGCCTGCTCCGGCCCTCCGGGTGATCCGGCCGACCCCGAGATCGTCGCGCTGATGCTCGATCGAGGCGCGGACCTGGCGGCCCGATCGAAGGAGGGAATCACGCCGCTCGTGCTGGCCGCTGTGTCGAGCGACAGCGCGGTGGTCGCCCTGCTCCTCGCGCGCGGGGCGCGGCCGGAGTCCGCGGCGCCCAAAGGCTACTCCGCGCTTCGAAGCGCGGTCGACGCGAGCTGCCCCCCGGTGGCGCGCGCCCTTCTCGCGGGCGGCGCCGATCCGAACCAACGCTACAGCCCGCCCCGCGCGGAACGGCTCCTGCACCGGACGGTCACCCACGACAGCGTCGATGTCGCGCGCGTGCTGCTCGAGTTCGGGGCCGACGTGAACGCCGTGGACGATCACGGCCTCACCCCGCTCCACATGGCGGCGCGCGAGGGCAACGCGGAGTTGATTCGGCTCCTCCTCTCGCGCGGCGCCGCCGTCGATCCTCGCACCGATTCGAACTGGACGCCGCTTCACTACGCCGCGTCCCAAAAGCAGCTCGAGGCGACGCGCGCGTTGGTGGAACGCGGCGCCGATCGCCACGCCCGCACCAAAGGCGGCGAGACGCCTCGCAAGCTGGCCTGGGGCACCGGCGCCGAGCCGCTCCGCCGGCTCCTGGGAGATCCCTAGCCGCGCCCACGCGGCATCCGTTGTGCACCGGATACCCGGAGGGCACTCCAGGAAACTCCCGCCGAGTGCCAACGTGAAGGGCGATACGCGCGTACGAGGATGCGGCTGGGCGCGGACCGCCTGACACAGTGGCAGACCGATCGCGGCCGGCTGCCGAGATGCGCATGCAAGGAGGTGCCGCCATGATCAGCCTCGATCGCTCGTTTCTACGCGTCGCGTTGGCCGTCGCGCTCGTCGGAATCGGTTCCTTCGCGGAGGGTCGCGCCCACGCCGCCACGTCGGCGGACTCCATCGGAGCGAGCGGGACGGCGCCCTTCACGGTGGACGGACAGGTGGCGCTGCACTCGTTCATGGCGCTGAGCGACGGGCACCTGCAAGAGCTCGCGGACGTGCTCCGTCTCCTGGCCGCGACCGAAGACGTACGATCGGGCCAGTGGGAGCGCATTCGCGAACCGCTGGCCGGCGTGTCCGCGATCACCCTGCCCGCTGTCCTCTGGTTCGCCGAGCCGAAGGGCGCCTATTGGACCGCGCACGAGGGTCGCGCGACCGGCAATCTCTCGGACCGTCCCTATTTCTCCCGAGTGCTCGGCGGGGCCACCGTCATCGGGGACCTCGTAGTGAGCCGCTCCACGAACCGCAACACCGCGGTGGTGGCCGTTCCGGTTCGTCGCGACGGCGAGGTGGTCGTCGGCGTGCTGGGCGCCTCCGTGCACCTGGACAGTCTCGGCGCGATCGTCCGCCGGGAGATGGGCGGCTTGGAGGGCGGTCTTCTCTTCTTCTCCATCGACGCGAAGCCGATGGGCGCGATCCACTCGGACCCGAGCATGATCTTCACCGAGCCCATGAAGCTCGGCGACGAAGCGATGCGTCGGGCATTCCTGGAAATCCTGTCGCGCACCGAGGGGGTGGTGACCTACGCGTTCCGAGGCGCGCCGCGCACGATGATCTACCGAAAGTCGCCGGTCACGGGGTGGTGGTACGCCGTGGGCGTCCTGCGAGGCTGACCGGCGCTAGACGGGATCGATCCCTGCCTCCGGCGGCAGGCGGGGCTGCCAACCTGGCGGCCGACCGTCACGACGGCGGCCGGCAGCCCCGCCGCATCCCTCCCGGAAACCCGCGCGCCGGGCTCGAGATGCGCGGTCCGCGATCGAAGCCCGAATCGACTCCGCGCGACCGGCCCGGAATATGCGACGTTCCGCTGCGGCTCGCCTCGTCCGCGCGCCGGAGCCCTCCGATTCGACCGAAGGATGCTCCCGCCGGCGGGACGAGAAGAGGAGGTTCGCCATGGCGATCAATGAACGGCTGTCGGATTTGATCCGACAGCGAGGGGGAGTCGCGGAGCTGCTCCCGCATCGGGAAGTCTTCACCGCACAGGAAGTGGCCCACACCAGTCGCGTTTCGGGACGGAATCTCGCGAAGGTAGTCGTGCTCCGCGACCGCGCGGGAAATCATCTCATGGCGGTGCTACCGGCCAACGAGCACGTGGACGTGGTCGAGCTCGGGCTCGTGACGGGCCGAGAGGGACTCGTCCTGGCGAGCGAGGAGGAGCTGCGGCGACTCTTCCCCGATTGCGAGTTGGGCGCCATGCCGCCCTTCGGGCATCTCTATGGGCTCACGATGTACGTGGATCCCTGCCTCGCGCAGCGAGACATCTGCTTCCAGGCCGGGAACCATCACGAAATCGCCCGGATGCCCTACGAGACGTTCGCGCGGTTGGCGAAGCCGTTCATGGGCAGCGCGTGCCTTCACAGGGAGCCGAGCCACGCAGGCTAGAGTGTCCCAGGGATTGTACGATCTGGGACACTGTCTTCGAGATTTCGAGAACTTCACGCCTTTTCGTCGACCTCGGGAGTCGCTTGCGGCGCCGGTCGTTTCGATGACCCGATTCCCGGGGACTTCGCTTGGCACATGGCATGCAGCATCTCCTCGGGAGCAACATGGCCCAACTCGTGGGGGATTCCCCCAACCCCGAGGAGATAGCGTCATGACTGGCAAGGAGACGAAAAATCTGGTGACCGAGGCGAAGGATCACCTCGCGGGGGCGATTCGCGGCATGAGCGATATCACCGGCGCTCTGACCGACGCGGTATCGCTCACCCTCGTGCACACGCTCCGGGGAACGCGCGCGGTCGGCGCCGAACTGTTGAGCCTCGTGGTGGAGACCGTGACGGGCGCCGTTCATGGAGTGGCCGACGTGGGCCTTGAAGTCGGAGCCGCATCCCGCTCCATCATGGTCGGAACCCTTCGTGGTACGAAGCTGGTCGGCACGGCCGGCGTCGAAACCGTGGCGACGTCCGCGGCGGCTCTGGTGAAGGGCGCCTCCGACGTGGGCGGTAACGTCGCCGAGACCGCGAAGGGCGCGGTGGAGGGCGCCATCGCGTCCGCCCGCGACCTCGGGATCTCCGCCGAGGAGGCCGCCTCCGCGGCCGCGTCGGGCGCGCTTCAGGCCGCCGGCGAGATCGGCACGACCGCCGTCGAGCAGGTTCAACAGGTTCTGACCAAGAGCGTCTCGGGCGTGAAGACCGTCGTGAAGGAGCCCTTCAAGCACTCGAACGGCAAGCGGCGTCGCGCCTGATCGGAACGTCGCGAGGCCGATTGCTCCATTCGAAGGCTCACGAGGCGACAAGGGGCCTCGGCGGCCAACCGCCGGGGCCCCGCGCATTCGAGGGAATCCGATGCGAATGACCCGATCACGGAAACTCTACTTCATCGCCGCCTGTGTTCTGGCGGGCGCGCTGGGCGCGGCCGCGCTGGGGACCCGCCTCTCGATCGGCGCCGATGCCTATCGGCACGTGTTCGAGAGCGCGGCCTCGGACGCGGCCGGATTGCGCGTCAGCGTCGGGGGCCGGTTCTCGGTCGGCTTCACGGGGGATCTCCTGCTTCGCATGAAGGACGTGCGCGTTCGAAATGCGGATGGTTCGGAGTTGCTTCGGGCCGAAGAGGCTTCGATCGCGATCGGCGTTCTCCCCCTCCTCGTCAACCAACGCCACGTCCATCGCGTCACCCTCAGGCGCCCCGACATCGCGATCGCGCGGAACGCCGACGGAACGCTGAACTGGGAACGCCGAGCGGCCCCTCGGGGTACGCTTCCCGTCTTGGATCGCGCGAGAATCTCGCTTACGGACGGGACCGTGCGTTACGGCGACGAAAGGTCGGGGGCCGCGATTCGCGCCACCGAGGTGCGCGCGAACGTCCGCATCAAGAGACGCGGCTTCGAGGCGGATCGGATTTTCATGCGCGTCTTCGGGGGCGAAGGGCGCGCCCGGATGACCGCGGAGGTACCCGACTCCGTTCCACGCTACCGCCTCACCTACACTCTGTCGCGATTCCGGATCGACGACTGTCTCCGAACCCTCTCCCCGGACACCATCGCGACCGGCCTCATGGACTTCGCCGCGAACGTATCGTTCCGCGGCCGGGCGCCGGCCGAATGGACGAAGAGCATGGGGGGGGACGTCACGCTCCGCGGCGAGGAGATCACGCTTCATGGACAGGACCTCGACCACGCGCTCTCCCGGTTCGAGTCGAGTCAGAACCTGGACCTCATGGACGTAGGCTCGGTTCTCTTCGTCGGCCCACTCGGCGTGCTGGCCACGAAGGGGTTCGACTTCGCGCGACTCATCGGGAAGTCCGATGGGAGCACCGAGGTTCGAGCGATGGTCTCGGCGTGGGAGGCGCGCGGCGGCGCGCTTCACGCCCGCGACGTCGCCCTGGCCACCCGCAAGCATCGCCTGGCGCTCACGGGAAGTCTCGACGTCGCCGCGCAGCGGTTCGACAGCGTGACCGTCGCACTGGTCGATTCCGATGGATGCGCGAAAGTCCGACAAGAGCTGCGCGGCACCTTCCGCGATCCGGAACTCAAGAAGCCGACGGTTCTCGCGTCACTGCTCGGGCCGGTCCGAAACGTCTATCACCGCGCCAAGGACCTCCTGCCGGGCGGGCCCTGCACGGTCTTCTACGCGGGCTCGATCCCACCGCCCGATTGAGCGCGGGTACGGAAGGACCCCGATGGCTCGCGCCACCGGGGTCCCGTACTTCACCGCGAACTCGGGAGTCCGCGAACCGAGCTACCTTAACACGGTGACCCGCTGAGACTCCTCGCCCTGCGGCGCGTGGATCCGGACGAAGTAGACGCCCGAAGGAACCGCCGCGCTCCGGGAATTGGAGCCGTTCCACGTCACCGATTGGTCGCCCGTGCTCCGACTTCCGTCCAGGACGGTCTTCACGAGCCGGCCCTGCAAGTCGTAGATGGCGACGCGGACCTTGCCGGGCTGCGAGAGCGTGAACGTGATCGTCGTCGTCGGGTTGACCGGGTTGGGGCGAACCTTGGCGTTCAGTCCCTTCTTCCCATTCTCGCCGTGGTTGCCGTTGTCACCCGGGAACTTCGGTCCGATGACCGCGACGAACGTCTCGCCGCCCGTCAGGGTTCCGTTCACGGTGGCGTTCACCAGACTGCTCGGGAGCGGCGCGCCGTCGAAGAGCCCCAGGATCTCCGGCATCGAGAAACAGGCGCGAAGCATCGCGTCGCAATTCAGGCTGTCGAAGGCGCCGTCGTTCCACTCGCCGTCGTCGTCGTCCTCGCAATCGCCGTTCTCGCAATCCTCGTCCCCCTCGCAATCCCAGCTGACGTGGGTCCGCTCGGCGAGCGCGGTGATGGATTGGCCGCCGTACTCGAGCGTCACGCCGGAGAGGACCACATCCCGCGCGTCGAAGGAGTCGTCCACCGGCTTCACGTGGAAGCAGATGAACTTCTTGTGCGTGTTGAAGTTTCCGACCAGCGATGCGGTCGCGTCGACGTCACCGGCGGGGGCCGGCGTGACCGTGATCGTGAAGTTCGTGGAATCGGTCTGGCCGCCGGCCGTCGCGGTGACCTTGGCGTCGTAGATGCCCGCGGCTCCCGCGGGCGGCGCGATCGTGACCGTCGTGGCCAGCGTGCCCGTCCCCGCGCTCGACGTCGGGGGATTCAACGTCGCGAAGGCCGGTAGCGACGAGGTCACGTCGATGGTGCCGGTCGTCGGGCCGGTCACGTCGACGTTCACCGAGACGGTGGCGCCCTCTTCGATCGTCACGTCGGGGATCTCGACGATCGCGAGCTCCACCGTGTTCTCCACGAAGACGTGGGTGGCGGCCCCGCCGGTCGAGGCTCCGCTCGTCGCGGTGAAGACGACATCGTAATGGCCGGCTTGGCTGAAGCCGGGCGTCCACGAGAACGTGGCGGATGTGTTCGTGCCGTTCGGCGTGAACGAGGCTCCGGCCGGAAGTCCCGTCGCGATGAGCGACGAGATGACGTCCGCGTCCGCGTCGACCGCGGTGACCGTGAACATCAGATTCGTCCCCTCCGCGCCCGTCTGCAGGGCCGGAGCCGTCACCATCGGCGCCTGATTCGATCCCGCGGCGGCGACCGTGATGGTGAACGTGGTGCTGTCGACGTCTCCGGCCGCGGTCGCCTTCACGCTCGCGGTGAAGACGCCGACATCGCCCGCCGTCGGAGCCAGGGTCAGCGAGGTGACGACGCTTCCCGTTCCCGCCGTGGGCGGATTCAGCGTCGCGAAGAGGGGCGCCGACGTCGTCAGCGTGATCGCATCGCCGTTCAGATCGACCGCGACGACATTCACCGTCGCGACGACGCCCGCGTTCACGGTGATGTCGGAGATGGGCGATACGCTCGGCGCCTGCGCTCGCGCCGCCGACGGCGACAGGAGCACGAGCGCGCCGAGAACGAGGAACCTGCCTACTGAGTTCATGACACCTCCTGTGGATGGAATGTTGGGTCGGTGAATCGCAACAGAAGGCTTGGGGATGCGGGGCGATCGCGTTTCCATGGCGGAAGTGCCGACCCGACCCCGGGCGGACGCGGTCGGGATGGGTTCTCTCCCCTTCTCGGACGCACTCCCATCACGCTGTCGCCGCGGGCCCGCTTCGCAACATGGCACGAAGGGTGCCACTGTGGGGGAATTGGCCCAGCATGTGCCTATGCGCGCTGGCGACAAGGAATTCCCCCGCTCCGCCATCGGGAGGATCGCCGTCCCGGACGGGACGAGCCCCCGTCGCGCGCCGAAGTTTCTACAAAGCCGACATCGATCTACAGAAGCCCCGGGTGCGGGCCGGGTCGCCGTTCGGGTCGGGCGCGATCGCGCCTTCCGATTTGCGGCGGGCCAACTTCCACGCTCGTCCCCTCCGCTTTCTTGTAGTTCGGGCGTGGTTTTGTAGCAACGTCAGGGATCGAACGGCGGCGTGCCCCGATTGGTACGTCCTCACTCGCCGGCGTCGACGGGGGCAACGCATTACCCGCAGCGGCTCTACGAGCTTGCGACCCGGATTCCGGGTCCTTGGCACCCTTCATGCGGCCCTTCCGATCGCAGCACCAACAGATTCCCCTTCGAACGGAGAGAACGTCATGACTGAAGGCAAGAGCAGCGGCTCGAGCATCGCGATCATCGCCGTGGTAGCGCTCATCGTGGTGGCCGGCCTCGCGATCTGGTTCACCTCGCGCAGCAAGCCCGCGGAGAAGCGCGACGGCGCGGCGGTCTCGGGTTCCGTGACCGTAGGCGACAAGGACGAGGACGTGGACATCAAGGTGGACCTGCCCGACTCGGTCACCATCGACGCCCACTAGAACGGCCGCGGTTTCGAGATTCGGCCCCGGGGACTTCACGCCTCGGGGCCGTTTCATTCCCAGCGACGAGTGCTGACAGGGGAATCACCGGCGACTAGACTCCGCAGCCATGCCCCGATCGCCCGCACAGGAGCCGGCGGAACCGTCCCGCGTCCCCGGCGAGAGTTCGACGCGCCGGCTCTGGCTGATCGCGTTCGCGTGCGCGCTCGCCGCGCTCGCGGCGGGGACGTGGCACTACCGCCAGTTCATGGCCGACGACGCCTTCATCTCGTTGCGCTACGCCGACCGACTGCTGCACGGGCAGGGTCTGACGTGGAACGACGGAGAGGTCGTCGAAGGGTATACGAACCTCCTCTGGGTGCTCGGCTGCGCCCTCTTGGGTCGGCTGGGTCTCGACCTCGTCTGGGCGGCCCGTCTGCTCGGCGCCCTCGGCACGATGGGCGCGATCGCGGCGGTCTTGTGGGTCTACCGCGCGCCTACCTTTCGCGGCGCGCTCCCCGGGTTCGCGGGCGGCTTGGCGTTGGCCCTTTCCGGACCGATCGTGGTCTGGACGCTCGGCGGACTGGAGCAGCCGCTCTTGGCGGGGCTCCTCGCCTGGGCGGTCGCGCTTTCCTTCCCGCTCCTCGACGACCCCCGGCCGAGCGCGGCCAGGATCTTCCGGCCCGGCCTCTTCTTCGGGCTCGTCGCTCTCACGAGGGCCGACGGCGCCCTCTTCACGTTCGCCGCCGTGCTCGGGATCCTCGCCGCGCGCGGTGTGAATCGCGCGAGTTTCCGGGTCGCGAGCCTCCTGGTCGCGATCCCGCTCTTCTTCTTCGCGGCGCAGCTCGGCTTCCGTCAGGCCTACTACGGCGAGTGGCTGCCGAATTCGGCCTTCGCCAAGGTCGGATTCACCTTCACCCGGCTCCGCTCGGGCCTTCGATACGTCTGGGGCGCGCTCTGGCTCGCCGGCGTCCTCGTGCCCGCGATCCTCGCCTTCCGCGCCGGCCGGACGCCGCGGCTTCGCGCCCGGACTCGTCTCGTCGGCGTCATGCTGGCCGTCTGGCTGGGCTATGTCGCCCTCGTGGGCGGCGATCTCTTTCCGGGACGGCGTCATCTCGTACCCGCCGTCATCCTGCTCGTCTATCTCGCCACGATCTACCTCGCGCGGCGGATCCCGCCGCAAGGGTCGCTCCGGCGCACGATCGCCGCGGCCGCGCTCTGCCTCTCGGCGCTCACGTTCGCTCAGATCCTCGATCCCATGAACGTTCGCGCCTACGAAGAACGGTGGGAGTGGGACGGGGAGGCCGTCGGGGGTCTGCTCGCCACGGCGTTCGGCGCGCAGCGCCCCCTGCTCGCCGTCGATCCCGCGGGGTGCCTGCCCTACTTCTCGCGGCTTCCTTCCGTGGACATGCTCGGAATCAACGACTACTACCTGGCTCACAACCGGCCCGAGGGCTTCGGAACCGGCGCCCTCGGACACGAGCTGGGAAACGGCGCCTACGTTCTCTCGCGGAAGCCGGATCTGGTTCTGTTCGATCTCCCGACGGGAGGTAGGCAGCCGCACCTTCGAAGCGGAATCGAGATGATGGAGGATCCGCGCGCCGAGTTCACGTCCACGTTCCGCCCGGTGACGATCGAGTGCGAGGAGCCGAATCCCGTCGTCTCGATCATCTGGATGCGAACCGAGGGGGGCGCCATCGGAATCGAGCGCTCGGAGGGTCGAATCGAGATCCCCGGATATCTCTTCTCGGACAACGAGCAGAGCCGGGCGCGGCTCGACGCCGACGACCGGCTCGGGGTCGTGGTGCTTCCCGGAACGCGAGCGGAACTCTCGGGCCTGCGCGTCCCGGCGGGAACCTGGGCGGTTCGCGTCGAGCACACGGGCGGCGCCGTGACCCTGGACGTCGAGGAGTTGAGCACGGCCGCCAGTCTCGTCTCCGGCGCGTCCGGTTCGAGCTTCTCGACCGGGGAGAGCGGTCCGTCCGGCATCCGAATCTCGCTCTGGACCGCGGAGTCCGCGGGGGCTCACGTGCGCGAGGTCGTGCTCGAGCGGACGGGGTCCCCACCCACGCGGCCGTGACCGCGGACACGGGTGGCACGACCCGCGACGCGACGTGGAGCCGGGCGCCGGCCTGGCTCGTTCCAGCCAAGACCGACCTCAGGTCGAACTAAAGCCGACCCCCGGGCCTGACGATAAATCACGGGTACGCCGTCCGGCGGTCGGCCGGGCGGCTCCGCGCGACACCTCGTCCGCGGGCGCCCGGGGGATCGAATGCCGCCTGCCTCGTTGATGCTCTACATCGTCATTGGCGTCGCGGCTCTGCTCTTGACGCTTCTCGTGGCGCGTCCGGGGATCACGCGATCGACCGAGGGGAAGATCCTCGCGGGCGTCGCGCTCTTCCTCGCGCCGGCCGCCGCCGTGTACGGCGGCGTCTCGGAGCATCTGGACCGATCCACGAGCACGGGCTACTGCCTCTCCTGCCACGCGATGGCGGACTACGGAAAAAGCATGCGTCTCGACGATCCTCAGTACCTCGCCGCGACGCACTTCCAGAACCAGTTGGTGCCGCGCGAGCGCGCCTGCCACAGCTGTCACTCCGACTACGGCTGGTCGGGCGACACGCGCGCGAAAGCCCGGGGATTCAAGCACGTCATGAAGGCGTACTTCGGCACGGTCCCCGACTCGATCAAGATCGCTCGCCGCTACAAGAACCGTGAGTGTCTCGGCTGTCACGTCGGATCGCGTTCGTTCGAGGAGTCGGTGACCCACCTCGGCGGATCCGTTCCGATGGCCGACATCAAGTCGGGAGCGGTGTCGTGCCTGAAGAGCGGCTGCCACGACCTCGTGCACGACGTGCACGAATTGGATCAGATGGTCTTCTGGGATCCTCTGAACCCGCCGGTCGAGGAGGCCCGAGCCGCGTGGGCGCGGTCGGCGGGCGCCGCGCCGGGCGCGTGGCCCGACTCGGCGGCCACGCCCCCTGGAGGCGCCTCCAAATGAGCGAGCCGAAATCGGTGACGAACCACGGCAGGATCCGCCGGTCGGCCCTCTTCATGCTCGCGGCGCTCGCGGCCGAAGTGGTCAGCCTGCGCTGGACGCATCCCCTGTCCTTTTACGTCTTCGGCCTCGTCGGCGCGTTGTTGGTCCTCTCGAGCGTTGTCTCCCTCCTCCTATCCCTCGTCTCGCGCCCGGCGGAGATGGAGATCCTCCGTCGCGTCGAGTCGGAAGACGAGGAGCGTCGAGCCGCCGCGGGCTAGAGAGGGGCCGGTTCCGGCTCCGCCGTATCGTGTCGAAGCCCCGATGGCTCGCCGCCATCGGGGCTTCGCGGTTCGTGGACCTCGGCCGGGATTCCGCTCAAGGCTCCGGAGCGCTCGGAACGGACCAGGCTCCGGTGGTCGCGTCCAGCTTGTGGCAGTGGGTGCACTCGCCCTGGAAGATCGTCATGAAGTGATTCTCGTCTCCCCCGATCAGGTGGATTCGGTGGATCAGTCGCGCGAAGGGCGGCGCCTTCTTCGACGCCGCGCCGTGGCACTTGATACAGCCGGCGGGGATGTCCTTCAGCGACGCCTTGGCCGCCGGATGCGTCCCCTTCAGCGTCACGCCCGCCGGAGCGGCCGCCTGAGCCTTCGCCAGCAGGGCGGGCTCGACCTTCTCGCCCCACCCCGCGAGGAGCGTGCTGAATCTCGTGTCGAGATTCTGCTCGGGCATGTTCACGTGGCAACCAACGCACCCGTTCGCGAATTGGTCGGCGGCCGTGATGCCCGGTATCTTCCGCGCGGGCGGTGGAGCCGGAGGCGCGGCGGGCTGAGCCGCGGCGCTGTCCGCCGGTTGGGCGAGCGCGCCGCCCGGCCCGAGCGGGGGGCATGCGGCCAGAAGGATGAATACGGCGAGGAGTGCCGAGCGCATCGACGTTCCCTCCCAACGTTGGCGTCTCGCGGGACCGGAATCCCGAAAATGGCAGACGCTACCCGCGCTCGGGCCGCCGGGACATGGGACGTAGGGATACCTGGAAGCTGGGCGATTTCGTCCCGGTCGGACTCCTTCGCGACGGCGCGATCCCCCGAACGGAAGGCGGTATAATCGCTCGTCGGAGAGAGTTCCGGCGCGGAAGTCCCCGAATTCGGAGGCTCGAAATGGCGGACGAAGTGAAGGTGACGTGTCGCTCAGGCGGCGCGGGCGGAGCCTGCGGCTCGCTCTGGTTCATGGGGTGGCTCTTCACGATCGGCTTCCTGAAGCTCACGTTCTGGAAGGGCGTGCTGGCCCTGATCGTGTGGCCGTACTACCTGGGCGCCTTCTTCTACAAGCCGCCCGCGCCCTGACGGAAGGAGCCGCGCGGCAGCGCGCGGATCACTCGGCCGGGAGGATCCAGTCCGTCAGCATGACGCCGAGGCCGATCGTGGTTTGCCTGTGGTTGTAGTCGACGAGGCTCTCGCCGTGCCCGGAGAACGCCTGAACGTAGCCCCGCAAGCGGCTCGCCACGGGAAAACTCCAGTCGAGCTGCACGCTGCCCCGGTTGTTTCGAAACGTCAGCGAGTTTCGCACGAGCATCGCCAGCGTGTGCGTGCGCCCGCCGTAGATCGCGAGCAGGTCCCCACGGCCGACGTAGTTCTGAATGTCATCGTTGTCGTCCACGTCGCGGCTCTCGGGGAACCGGTACCAGGGCCGGGCGAGCAGCGCGAACCGTCCGCGCTCGAAGCCGGCCTGGAGATAGACCCGATTCCAACTCCTCGACTCGGGATTCGAGCGTCCGTTCGACTGGTGCACGAGACCCAGGTTCAGGAATCGCAGGCGGAGGGGGCCGACGTCGCACACCACGGGCGCGACGATCATGAACTCCGGTTCATGATCGGTCTCTCGAA
Source organism: Acidobacteriota bacterium (assembly GCA_035470985.1). Lineage (GTDB taxonomy): Bacteria > Eisenbacteria > RBG-16-71-46 > SZUA-252 > SZUA-252 > SZUA-252. The sequence goes on along the minus strand of DATIQI010000292.1, from coordinate 1,952 downwards.
ACGGCCGCGAGATGGCGCCGTTGTAGACCTGCCAGTGGCTCTGCTGCGTGTATCCGAACCAAAGATCGACGCGGTGGTCGAAGAGCCCTTCCGCGGCCTTCATCTTGAAACTGAGCTGGAACTTCGACTCGATGTTGTCGTATCCGACCTCCGGCGCCGCGCCGCGCGTCGGCGTGATGGGGCGATCGTTGGGATCGGAGGAGTAGCGGCCCAGTAGAACGTAGTTCGGGCGATGAGGGCGGAAGAGGAACGTCCCCATCCGAGTCCGCGCCTCGAGTTCCCACAGCCGAGAGAGCGCGGAGCGCGTGGAGTCGGGGCTGCCGGTGTGGAGCACGCCGGTCTCCGGCTCGGTGGCCGTGTCGGCTCGCGAGGCGGCGCGCGCCGCGGCGGCGCTCCAGGCGAAGAGGCCCGCGAGTGCTACGGAGAGCACGACGTGCCCCCGGACCGCGCGGCGCCGGCGCGCGCGACACGCGCGCGATGTGGACCTGGGTCGAAGCATGTGGCTGATCCTCCGGGGGCGAGCGTGGGGACGGGGCGCTCCGGGAATGGTTCCGCATGAGCCGTGCCACGTCGAGAGACCGGCGAGCTTCGGTAGTGCCTCAGTTTGATGGTGGCGATCCTAGGACTTCGGCGGCTTCGATTGCCCCAGGGCTTCCTGAACCAGTGCTTTCATCCTTCGATCTGTGAATCGAGAATTGAGCACGCCGTCCTGAACCCTCCTCAGCACTTCCGGCGCTAGCGGAGCATGCTTCTGGGTTATTCCCTGGGCCTCAATTTGCTGGCAGTCGTAGGCGGTGTACAGTCGCGCATGCTCATAGGCGATGAGGGTTCTTACCTTCACAAAAGGGTGTTCTCCAGGATTCAAGATGCACGTAGCCTCGTACTTCATGTCGCTCGTCATGTTGACGAGGAGGAGCCCCTTGAGAGGATCGTGGTAGGCTGCTACGTAGAGGTGCGGGTTGGTGACTGCGGCTTTGAGATGGAAGGTGTCTCCGGTCGCTATGCTGTGCGACATAGAGCGGCTAGGAAATACGCCTCTTCTGCCTGCGTCTCAATCTCCTCAATTTGTTCCTGGGACTTGCTCGCATTCCTCAGAATGTCAGCCAAGTCTATCGGTAAGGTCCCGCCAGGGCTTGGCTGCTTGTATTCCTCAAGCGCATGCATGTAATCAACCAGCGCCTGCTTCTGCATGTAGGCAATCTTGCCGTGCGCCTTCTTGAGAACCGCCAATTCGTACTCCGACAGATCTAGCAAGTCGGGCGAATCCGCCTTTGGTCTGAATTTGAATGGCTTGCCTGGAACCGGTTCGATATAGACAGACCAAGGGGAACGAAGTGAGTCGTCCTCATCCTCTATCTTCAGGGCATCGTAGGTTTGGCTCGGCACTCCGCCCAGTTCCATGTTGACGAGCTTGTCGCCAGTAATGGGTCGCCCAATTTCAATGAGCGCCATGCGATTTGCCAGATAGATGAGCTTGACAGCCTTGAACAACGCAATCTCCTTCTCCCCGTAAAGAGAGGCTAGATATGCGGTTGCCTGGGCTGCCTTTGTGGGATTGTATGGGAATCGCATGGTGGGGCTCCTCGGGTTCTGTGCCGACCGTAATGAAATGCAAAACCCGATCCAGGATTGAGGATACCGCACCTCTGCGGCAGATTGAAGCCAATTCTAGGGAATCAGCCGGGCGATGTCTTCTAGCGTCCAGACGCGCTTCTCGACTTCCGCCTCAATCGCGGGGGTAACCCGAAGGGATGAGTGAATCCGGCAGAAATTGTAATGCATGAAATGGAGCGACACGGCCGCCTCTAGGTTCTGGACCTTCTTGCTGAACCCGTTCGTCAACCGCGTCATGCGGCGCATTCCCATCCGCATCGTCAGATTCTGGCGTTCGACGTAGCTCGTCGATACGTGGCTAGGGTCCTGGCGTCCCTTGATGATCTCAGGGAAGGAGC
>DATIQI010000291.1:0-1768 GCA_035470985.1 Acidobacteriota bacterium | reverse complement strand
GCGGCGCCCCTTGACCTTCTCAACCGCCGCCACCACCGCCGCAAAGGTCGGACGCTCTGCCAGGAGGCGTATGGCAGGACTCGCTCACGCGCGCCACGGCGGTCGCCGACTCCCTGAAGAACGCCGCGCGGCTCCAATCGCTCCGGCTCCAGGCCGAAGAGACGCGGCGCCGCGCCGCGCCCGATTCGACGCGCGCCGCCCGAGCCGATTCCACGGGCGCCGCGCCCGATTCCACGTCCACACGTTCGCCCGGGTCCCAAAGCCCGCCGCCCGACGCGGATCCGTCGGATTCGACCACGATCTTCATCACACCCACACGATGAACCAGGTCGCCTGCACCGTCGTCGAGAACCGGGAGCTGACGCGCGGGAACTTCCTCCTCACGCTGCGCGTTCCCCGACTCTTCTCGAAGCCCCTGCCGGGGCAATTCGTCCACCTCCGCCTCTCCACGAACGGCGAGCCGCTCCTGCGCCGCCCCTACAGCCTCGAGGGTTTCTTCGAGCGGGGCGGGATCCGGGCGGTGCGCATCTATTACTCGGTCGTGGGACGCGGTTCGAAGATCCTCTCCACCCATCCGAAGGGCCTCGAACTCGACCTGATCGGCCCGCTCGGCGTCGGCTTCGCGCCGTCGCGGAAGAAGAAGACGGCGCTCCTCGTCGCGGGAGGGCGCGGCGTGGCGCCGCTCCTCTTCCTGTCGCGGCGCCTCCACGAGAAGAAGCGGCCCCAGATCTTCCTCTTCGGCGCCCGCTCGAAGAACGAACTGTACGGCGTGCGCGAGGTGAAGGGGGGCCGGCTCCATCTCGCGACCGACGACGGATCGATCGGCTATCACGGGAGCGTGCTCGATCTCCTGGCGCGCGAGTGGACGGAGTGCGGGCACACGCCCGACACGGCCGAGATCTTCACCTGCGGGCCGCACGGCCTCCTGCACGCCGTGGCCGATTTCGCGCGCGAGCGCGGCATCCGCTGCGAGGCGTCGCTGGAGGGTCCGATGGCGTGCGCCGTCGGCGCCTGCCGCGGTTGCCCGATCCCGCTTCGGCCCGAGTGCGACCAGGGGCGCTATCCCGCCATGTGCGTGGAGGGCCCCGTCTACGACGCGACGGTCGTCGATTGGGAGCGACTGCCATGACGCCGGCTACGAAAGTGGATCTCCGGGTCCGGATCGGATCGCTGGAGCTGCGCAATCCCGTGCTCGTCGCCTCCGGGATCATCGGATTCGGGAAGGAGTACGAGCGGCTGGTCGACCTCTCGAAGATCGGGGGCATCGTCACGAAGACGGTGACGCTCCATCCGCGGGCGGGCAATCCGCCGCCGCGCGTCGTGGAGACCGCGGCGGGGATGCTGAACTCGATCGGAATCGAGAACCCCGGCCTGGCCGGCTATCACGCGGAGAAGGTGCCGATCCTCCGCGACCTCCCCTGCGCGCGGATCGTCTCCGTCGAGGGCGAGGACGTGGATCAGTTCTGCGAGCTGGTGCGCGGCGTGGACGCCTCGGGCGTCGCCGACGCCATCGAAGTGAACATCTCGTGCCCCAACGTGGGCCCGCACGGCATGCGATACTCCACCGACGCCGGGAACGCTCGCGACGTCATGTCGGCCATCCGGCCCCTGACGCGGCTCCCCCTCATCGCGAAGCTGACGCCGAACGTCACGCGGATCGCCGAGATCGCCGAGGCCTGCGAGGCGAACGGCGCGGACGCCATCTCGGTGGTGAACACGTTCGTCGGAATGGCCGTGGACTCCCGGAACCGGAAGCCGATTCTCGGCA
>DATIQI010000290.1:0-6220 GCA_035470985.1 Acidobacteriota bacterium | reverse complement strand
GGTACGGAAGAGCACGCTGGAGGCGCTCGCCGAGGCGCGGCGCCTGGCCGGCGAAGCGGGCGGAAGCGTCGCCGCGATCCTGATCGGAGCGGCCGGCGCGGGCGAGGCCGAGCGGCTCGCGCAGCACGGCGCGGACCGCGTCGTCCACGTGGAGGGCGACGCGCTCGCCTCCTACGCCCCCGAAGCCTATGCGCGGGCGGTGACCGTCGCCTGCGACGCGCTGAAGCCCGAGGCTCTCTTCTTCAGCGCCACGGCACAAGGAAAGGACCTCGCGCCCCGCGCGGCGGCGCGGCTGAAGGCCGGGCTGGCCGGCGATTGCGTCGGATTCGCCTGGGAAAACGGAACGCTCACCGCGCGCCGCCCCATCTTCGCGGGGAAGGCGTTCGCCAAGGTGGCCTGGAGCCCGGCGCGGCCGATGGTCGCAACCATCCGGCCGAACACGGTGGCGCCGCTCCCTCCGGACGCTTCGCGGAAGGCCGCGGCGGAATCGCTCGCCGTGGGCGACGTGAAGGCCCGCGCGCGCGTCGTGAAGTTCGAGAAGTCGGCGGGCGAGATGCTCGACCTGACCGAAGCGAACGTCATCGTGAGCGGCGGGCGCGCCATGCAGGGTCCCGAGAACTTCGAGATCCTCCGGAAGCTCTGCGCGGTGCTTGGCGCCACGCTCGGCGCCTCCCGCGCGGCCGTGGACGCCGGGTGGATCGATCATTCGTACCAGGTCGGGCAGACCGGAAAGGTCGTGAACCCGACGCTCTACATCGCCGTCGGGATCTCGGGCGCCATCCAACACCTGGCCGGCATGTCCTCCTCCCGGACGATCGTCGCGATCAACAAGGACAAGGACGCCCCGATCTTCAAGATCGCGTCGTACGGAGTCGTCGGGGATCTCTACCAGGTGGTTCCGGCCCTGACCGAGGAGTTCGCGAAGGCTTTGAAGGAGTAGCCGCGCGCGGCGCCGCCGGCTCCGGCGCGCCGCCGGTGCGCGGGGGTCAGGCGGACTCGGCCGCGGAGGTCTCGCGGAGAATCGCGATCACCTCTTCGTCGGTCACGGGCGGGTATTCGCGGTACCAGGACGCGACCGCCGCGAAGTCGGGATCGGTCCAGAGGTCGACCAGGCGGTCGACCCGCGGCTCGAGTCGGGCGATGGCGAGCGAGTGGGCGCAGGGAAGCGCGACGACCACTTCCGGCGCGCCGTGCCGGCGGACGTACCGCACGGCCGCCGCCAGCGTGAGGCCCGTCGCCGCCCCGTCGTCCACGATCACGACCGTGCTCCCCGCGAACGCCAGTGCCGGCGCCTCGATTTCGTACCGCGTCAGGGCATGGCGCAAGCCCCCGCGAACCCGCACCCGCTCCGCCTCCCGCTCCCCCGCGCTCACCCCCACCGACGCCACGATGCGCGGATCGAGGATCGCCTCCCCGTCCACGTCCACGGCGCCGAACGCCAGGCCAGGAGCCACGACCGAGGTGAGCTTCCCCACCGGCACGATCGCGAGCGGCGCGCGGAGGCGATCGGCGAGAAGGCGGGCCACCGGCAGCCCGCCCCTCGGAACCGCTCCGACGACGACGGACACCGGCAGGCTGCCCTGAAGCCGATCGGCGAGCCTCCGTCCCGCGTCTTCGCGGTCCACGAACCGAATCACTCGGATCCTCCCGACACTCCTGTCGCGACCGCCGCGGTCGGCTTCCAGACGATCTTCTCCCCATGCTCGGCGAGCCACCGGCGCAATCGCTCCGGCGTCCCCAGGTCGCACCATCCGCACGATTCCACGCCCATCACGCGCTGCCAGCTCGTCGTGTGCGCGAGGAAGTCGTGACTGAAGTCCCAGGACCTGGTCGCGCGCGTCGAGGCCTCCGGTTCCGGAGCTTCGCCGCGGAATTCCCCCACGAGGTCGGGCAGGCAGAGCCGGAAGAGGGAGAGCGCCGTTCGCACGGTCACGGCGGTCACGAACGTGCTCACTAGGGCGCCCTGCCGCCGGAGCGCCTCCGCTTCCACGCCACCGGGCTTCTCCACGAACGCCAGGACGCGGCGCGTGCCCCGGTCGGGGGGCGCGTCGGGGACGATCCATCCGTACTCGGGGTCGGCCCGCTCGGGAACGACGCCGAGCAGGATCACGCGCTCGGGGTTCGCCCAAGCCTCCACGCAGAGGCGGACCGCCGCCTCGTGGAAGCGGCCTTCGTCGTCGATCATGTTGTCGCTCGGAATCACGAGGGCCACGGCTTCGGGATCGCGTCGCGCGATCGCCACCAGGGCGGCCAGAATGGCGTGGGCCGTCCCCCGCGGCTCCTGCTGCGCGACGACGATGAAGGGATCGATGCCGCGCAGGTCGCGCTCCCACCAGCGGCGGTGCTCCGCGGAGACCACGGGGACGACGCGCGATTCGTGCGTGAGCGCGAGGGCGCGGGCCAGCGCCCGGCGAAAGAGGCTCTCGCCGCTCTGGAGCACGCAAAACTGCTTCGGTACCGGCTCGCCGTCGGGCGCGCGCGTGAGAGCGCGCACGCGCATGCCTTCTCCTCCGGCGAGAATGACGACCCACGGGGTGCGCATCGTCCGTCTCCAGGGAGCGCCGAGGAACGAATGGCTGCAAGCGTGATGTGTACGATGATTGATGCATCACGCGTGCCGCCGCGCGCGTCTACTTCACCGCGGCCGGGAACCGGCAGGGCGAGCGCGGGCGAACGGCGCGCGCACGTCTCCGGCGGGCGCCGGAGCGGTCCGATCGGACCAGTTTGTCGCTGCCAGCTTGTCACGCGCACTGACAGGTTGGCACTCGCGCGCGCCGGCCGCGCGACCGGTGCGGAGCCCGGCCGGAGCCCTGGCCGACTCCCCCGCCGCATCCGGTTGGGCCCCATGGCCCTCGTCACCGCCACGCGCCGGGGGCGCCGGAAAGGGCGTGGCATGGAACTGGCAGCCATGTCTGTCCCAGGGGGGAAGGAGGAGCGATCATGCCGTTGACAGGCGACGAACGGATGGAGCGGGCCGTGGTCCACTTCCGGAGATTGGCCGAGGAGAAGGCCGGTACCGCGGACGAAAAGACCTACGAGCATCTCCGGCACATGGCGGAGATCATCCAGGAGAATCGTCGGCTCCTCGATCTCTGGAAACACCAAATGGAGGATCTGCGGCACAAGGTGAGCGTCCCTTAACGACTCGCCGAGCCGTGGAGCGCGGCCGGGACCGGCCGAAGCGAGGCGTCATGCGATTCTCGGTCCTCGCGCTCGATTACGACGGAACCATCGCGGGCGATCGCGGCGTCGATCCGGCGGTCGACGAGGCGATCCACGAGGTCCGAAAGCACGGGATCGCGATCCTACTGGTCACGGGGAGACGCGTCTCGGCGCTGCAGGATCTCATGGGGGAACTCTGCTGCTTCGACGCCGTCGTGGCGGAGAACGGCGCGGTCGTGCTCTATCCCGCCACGGGGCGGACGCATGTCCTCGGCCCGCCCCCGCCCCAGGAGTTCCTCGACGCCCTCGCTCCATCCGTGCCCTACGCGCGCGGCGAGTGCGTCGTGGAGACCGACGCCGCCGCGGGGCCGGCGGTCCTCGAGGCGATCCGCGCGCTCGAGCTCCCCCTGGCGATGCACTTCAACCGGGGGAGGCTCATGATCCTTCCCCAGTCCGTCAGCAAGGCGACCGGACTCCGAGAGGCGCTCTCGGGGCTTCGCCTCTCCCCCCACAACGCGATCGCGATCGGCGACGCGGAGAACGACCACCAGCTCCTCCAGGCGGTCGCGTTCGGCGCGGCCGTCGCTTGGGGAAGCCCCGCGCTGGCCGCGGTGGCCGACGACGTGGTGCCCGGCCTCGGACCCGCGGCGCTCGCCCCCTACCTCGTCGAGCTGGCGCGCCACGCGACGATTCCCGCCGGGCGGCCCGGGCGCCGCCAGCTCCTTCTCGGACGGGGATTCGACGGCGCGCCCGTCCACCTCCCCGATTCGCCCGGAAACGTCCTCGTGGCGGGCGACCCACGCTCGGGCAAGTCGTGGATCGCGGGCCTGATCGCCGAGCAGTGGATCCTGGAACGGCTGAGCGTCTTCGTGATCGATCCGGAGGGCGACTACCGCTCACTCGAGGAGCTGCCCGAGGTCCTCGTCTCCGATCTCGGGGAGCCGAGGCCGCGGGCGCGCGACATCGCCTGGGTGCTCCGCCATCCCGACCTGAGCCTCGTCCTCGATCTCTCCCAGTTGCCGCCGCTCGAGAAGAAGGGCTACGTCCGCGACCTCCTGCGCGTCCTGCGGCAGCACCGGAAGGAGACGGGACTTCCCCACCGGATCGTCCTCGACGAGGCGCACTATTTCCTCGATCGCGAGGAGGAGTGCGCGCTCCTGAGCGACGAGCTGCGCGGCCACGTGCTCGTGACCTACCGCCCCTCGCGGCTCCCAGCGACGCTCCTCTCGGGGGCCGACGTCGTCGTGGTGACGCGGGAGTCGGAGCGGGAGGAGGCCGACGCGCTGGCGCGCGTCGTGGCGAGAACGGAGCCCTCCGACGCCTGGCATCGGACGCTCGAGGAGCGCTCGATGGGCGAGGCCGTGCTCCTCCGGCGCGGCGTGAACGGTCCCGGCAACGGCCAGGTGCCGTTCCGGATCGCGGCCCGGCTCACGACCCACGTCCGCCACCGGCACAAGTACGTCGACGTGCCGCTCCCCGACCGCCTCGCGTTCGTCTTCACGCGGGATGGGGCTCCGATCGGCCGCCGCGCGCGGACGCTCGGCGAGTTCGTCCGGGCGGCGAGCGGCGCCTCCCGGGAAGTCTTCGAGGCGCACGTCCAGCGGGGCGACATCTCCACCTGGATCGCCGGCGTCTTCGGCGACGGAACCCTGGCGGGCCAGGCGCGGGAGATCGAGAATCAGTTCCGGCTCCGCCGCCTCCTCGACCCGCGCGACGCGATCGTGCGGCTGATCCGCGACCGCTACGTCCTCTGCGGTCCCGATCCCGACTCTGCGAGCCCGGCCGGAGCAGGCGGGCCGGCCGGCGGGAGCGAGAGCGCCTTGGAGAGCACGACGCTCCGGTAGTTCGTCACGGGCCACTGGACGTGCGCGACCAAACGGTGGCCGCGCCGCTCGTACCAAGCGATGAGGCGCGACGCGCCCTCCGCCGTGTCGAGCGCCAGCTCGGCGGCTCCCCGCTCCCGCGCGCGCCGCTCCACCTCGTCCATCACTCGCGCGCCGATCCCCTGCCCCTGGAATTCCGGGAGGACCCCGAACTGGCCGCACGAATAGACATCCGGCCTCCGGTACCAGGGCACGTACGCCTCGGGATGGGGCGGGTAGAGCGTCACGGTTCCGATCATGCGTCCCTCCCGCTCCACGATGAGTGGGAGTCCGCGCGCGAGACGGCGCCGCGTCACATCGTCGTCCTGGTAGGTGGCGACGTAGCGGAACCCGAGCGCGGCCAGCCCCGCGTACGCGGCGTGGAGGAGCGCGGTGATCTCGGGGACGGAGTCGTCGTCGCGGATGTCGCGAATCAGGATCGCGCCGGCCACGTCAGTCGGAGCGCTGGATGAGGACGTCGGGGGTCCGGACGAGGTGGACCACCCCGTTCGACGTGCGAACGCCGATCACGACGTCCACGCGGATGCCTGTGTCCCACTTCGGTCCCTCGCGCGCGGCGTAGAGCCGTTCGTTCGCGGGCAGAGTGGGGGCGGCCACTCGTTCCATCTTCGAGGCCCAGACTTCGGCGCCCTTCACGACGTAGACGTAGATGGTCGTGATGTCGGCCGGCCAGTCGAGCGCCCCGACCGCGAGGATCCGGGCGTGGGCGGCCAGAGGACTCCCGTCGGCGGGAGTGGGCGGCATGAAGTCGCGCCAGAGCTCGACGCCGACTTCGTAGGTGATGCCGCCGAACTTGAGTTCGACCGGCGCGGCGAGAAGCTCCGAGATCGTGTAGGACGGAGGCGACGGAGCGGGCGGCTTCGTCGTCACGTCGCCCTCGTCGCCGCAGCCGGTCGCGAGCAGCGCGAGCACCACGGCCGCGATGCTCCGCTTCGGATTCAACCCTCGAGTCACCCCATTGGTTTCTCCACGCGGACGCAGGTCGCCTTCCCCCACGCCACCCGCGCGCCGCCTTCGACCGCGACGGCCTCGGCCTCCGTGATCAGCGCGCGGCCCCGGTCCGCCACGATCCATCCTTCGAATCGGTACGCCGAGCCCCACCGCATCGGCCGGATCAGCTTCGTCTCCATCCCGGCGGTCACGGCGTGAATGCCCCGTAGGTAGAGGAGCCGGAC
>DATIQI010000289.1:0-3203 GCA_035470985.1 Acidobacteriota bacterium | reverse complement strand
CTCCAGCGCCGCGCCGAGCGCCTCGGCGAACGCCACCGGCGCGACCATGCCTCCCCGCTCGACGTAGTAGGCGTGGGGAGAGAGACAGCCCTGCTGATCGTAGAGCGCGACGTCGTGGGCCGCGCGCGCCGCGAGCGCGGCGAGCGAGCCGCGCCTCATGGCACCCGCCCCGATGTAACCAATGCTGACCTTGGGGCCCTGCAACACCAGCGGCACGCCGGGCCGGACGGCGTGCGCGACGCTCCGGACGGCCGCGTCACCGCCGAAGGCCAGCACGGCCGGCGCGCTTTCGAGCACCACCCGATCGAGCTCCGACTGGCCCCCCTTCCACCAGACCACCGCCATCGCCGCGCCAAGATCGGGATCCGCCTCCGCGATCGCCCGCGCGAGGAGCGGCGCGAAGATCGGCTCCTGCGCCGCGGTCTTCCCGAGGAGCGCCGATTTCAAGAGGAGCGCCGAGTAGAGGGGCCAGACCGGCACGGTCGGGACGTTGCCCGCGTAGATCTGGAGCATCCATTCGGGCCCGTGCGCGCGGCGGCGCGTGCCACCCGGCCCGGGCATCGGACGGTCGAGCGATTGCGACGATCCCAGCTCCGACGCGAGCCACCGGGTGATGCCGCCGTGGACGAGCGGCTGGAACGCGTCGTCGAGCGCCTGGGCGACCATCGGCGCCGAGAAGGAGCCGGCGCGAGAGAGGGCCTCGATCGCCTCGCGGCGCTGCCGCGACCTCGGGTCGAGAAATCGCTGCGCGACGCGGTCGAGGGCGCGGACGGTCGTCGCGATCGGCCGCTTCGCGAGGCGCTCGGCGCGGGCGGCCCGCAGGTGACGGATCCAACGATCGAGATCGTCGGGGGTGACGAGCGGGAGACGAATCGCCAGCGGATCCTCCGGCGGGCCGAAGCGCTGGACCGTCGTTTCCACGGCGGCGGCGAGCGCGGGGGGCAGATAGTAGGCGTCGAGCACGCCGTTCACGCGCCGCGCTCCTCGAGGAACTTCTCGAACGGAAGCGAGCAGCCGCGCGCCTCGGCTCCGAGGAGTCTTCCCTCGACGTGGAGGCGATCGCCCATCTTGTATCCGATGTCCTCGGTCTGGATCGCGAGGGGGATGTCGAGGTTCGCGAGGTCGTAGTGGACCAGGATCCCGCGGTCGCCGTCCGGCTGCTCCGCCAGGGTCTCCGGGTGAAGCACTCGCGTTCGGACCCACGGCGGGATCTCCTTCCCCGGCTTCCGCGCGCGCCCTTCGTGATGCGCGAGGAAATGGTCGTCGTAGAACTGGCTCCCCAATTCCGCCATCCCATACTCGTTCACGAGGTGGGACGGCGCGACGCCGAGATGCCGCGCGAACGCGGTCTCGACCTCTTCGCGCTGGTACTCGGCGCGCTGCCCCTTGGCGCCGCCCGTGTCCATGGCGCGACTCCCGCGCGGGAGCGTCGTCGCGAGGGCTTCGCGCTCCATGTGCTCGAAGTAGGCCATGAAGAAGAGGGTCGTGCCGAGGAGGAGCACCGGCTCGCCGCGCTTCTCCGCCCGCTGGAGGACGGCGTCCGCCTCGCTCCAGCGCGGCTCGCCGCCGCGCACGACGTAGACCGCCGCCGCGGCGAATCGTTCCACGACCTTGTCCACCATGAACCAGAGCGAGGATCGCGGCGCCTCCACGCGGCGCGGGCCGAAGACGACGGCGGGAAGGCGCGCGCCGTCGGGGAGGAGGTGGCGCCCGAAGGAGCGCAGCAAGGACTCCTCGTAGAGCGCCGTCGAGCCGAGCCGCACGCGCCCCGGCTTCGAGACCGAAGTGCCGCTCGTCTCGAAGATCGCGGCTTCGGCGCCGTGGGGCGCCTCGCTCATGTCGTGCGTCTTGAACGCGGAGGCCGGCACCGGCGGGATGTCGCGCCAGTCGGTCACCGTGTCGGGCGTGCGGCCGAGGTAGGCGCAGTAGGCGGCGTAGGGGGGTATCCTCGAGAACTGGTGGCGGAAGCGAGCCGCAAGTTCGTGATCCGCCTTCCCGATGGACGAGTCGTTCGCGTCCGCGATCGCACCGAGGAACGCGATCTCGGCTTCGCTCAAACGGAGCCCCCGCACGCGACCCGCGCGGCCTCGTCGGCGTCCTGGACAATCGTCACCATGCTCCGCACCGCTTCGTTGATCTCGAACCTCCGCTCGAGGAGGTCCATCAGCTCCTGCCACGGGTCGCCGAGCAGGATCAGTCCCTGGGGCCCGTCGTCGCGGTCGAACAGGAGCAGCGTCCAGACCCACAAGAGCTCGTTCAGGGTTCCCACGCCGCCCGGCAGGACGATCGCCGCGCGCGTCCCGCCCAGCAGGCACTTGATCCGCGCGTGGAGATCGGGCGACTCGTGCACTTCGTCGAGGTACGAATTCGGCGTCCGCGCTTCGGCGAACCACCGGAGCGTGCAACCGACGACGCGGCCCCCTTCCGACTTGGCGCCGCTCGCCACGCCTTCCATGATCCCGCCGTAGCCCCCGCAGCGGATGATCGCCCCGCGACGCGCCAGCGCCTTCCCCAGCGATTCGGCCAGCCGGTAGTGGGACGCGGCGCGCGTGGCCTGGCTGGAGCCGAAGACGGCGACGGAGACCACGGAAGCGGGCGCGGCGGACATGACGGACCTCCCCGTGTGCTAGGATATTCGGGATGAATCCCTCCCAGGGTGCGCGGAACCGCGCACGCTCCCCGAGAGTGGTGCGACTGGCGCTCGCCCAGACGAACCCTGTCGTCGGCGACCTTCCCGGCAACGCCAAGAAGGTCATCGCGTTCATCGAGCGCGCCCGATCCCAGGGTGCCGAACTCGTCGCCTTCCCGGAACTGGTCCTGACGGGGTATCCCCCGGAGGATCTCCTCCTCCGGCCGGAGTTCATCGAACAGAACCAGGCGGCCCTGGACGAAGTGGCGCGGGCGACGCGCGGCATCACGGCGATCGTGGGCTTCGCGCAGCGGGCGGGCGACGTGTACAACGCGGCCGCCATCGCGCACGACGGCCAGATAGCGGCAGTTTATCAGAAGAGCCACCTCCCGAATTACGGCGTCTTCGACGAGGTCCGCTACTTCCGGCCGGGTCGCGACCCATTCCTCTGCGTGCGCGGGGCGCTTCGCTTCGCCGTGAACATCTGCGAGGACATCTGGACGCCGTCGGGCCCGATGGCGCTGGCCCTGTACGGCGAATCGGATCTCGTGATCAACCTCTCCGCCTCGCCGTT
>DATIQI010000288.1:0-1932 GCA_035470985.1 Acidobacteriota bacterium | reverse complement strand
GTGTTGCGCCACTCGTAGGCAAGGTTGGGAAACGGCGCTGCCGTTCTACGTGCGGCTCGAGCCGCTGAAGCTCCGCCGCCTCCTCGACACGGCGCGCGAACTGCGAACGCCGATCCTCGCCGGATATCCCGACGCGCGGCTCAATTCATCCGGGGACCTCACGACGCACAACGCGGCCGGACTGGTGCTCGCCTCCGGCGTGATCGGGGGGCAGTACGAGAAGATCCACCTCGTCCCGTTCGGGGAGCGGATCCCGTTCCAGGGGCTCTTCCCGTTCCTCGGCTCGTTCGATCTCGGCCAGGCCGAGTGGATGCCCGGCACCCAGCGGACCGTCTTCACCGGAGCCGGCGCGCCGTTCGGCGTCCTGGTCTGCTTCGAGTCGATCTTCCCCGATCACGCGCGGCGCTACCGTACCGAGGGCGTCCAGTATCTCGTGAACGTGACGAACGACGAGTGGTTCGGCCGATCGGCGGGTCCGGTGCAGCACGCCGACCTCGCGATCCTCCGCTCCGCCGAGCTCGGCGTCAGCCTGGTCCGCGCGGCGAACACGGGGATCTCGATGATCGTGGACCCCTACGGCCGCGTCGTCGCGAAGACGGACCTCTTCGAGGAAGCGGTCCTCGCGGGCGAGGTGCCCGCGCCCCTGCCGGCCACGCGCTTCGCGCGCTGGGGCGACTGGACCACGGCCGCCTCGCTCGCGATCGTCGGGCTTCTCCTCGCCGCGGCGTGGTTCCGGCCGGTGGGACGCCGGGCGGCGCCTCTGGCCGAGCTTCCGCCTCCGGTTGCGGGGTAGGGGATCGCGCGGGAGAAAGCTCCGGGCGCTGTCCTCGCCTTCGCTTCGCGAAGGCTCCGGAGGCGCCCTCCGCTTTCTCCCGAGCGATCCCCATCGACCGCTTCATTACCAGGGACTCGGACTCAACCCGGGCTTCGTCCTTTCGTCTTATGGTGATGCGGTTGGCCGTGGGAGAACCCGCAGGTCGCCCCCGCAGCCCACGCGAAGCGTGGGCGAGGACAGCGACCGGAGGGTTCTCCCATGGCCAACCCCCCGCAAGTTGACAAGACTGAGGAAACCCGTGTAGAGTATCGATCTTAGGTGGGCGTTCGAGTCCGCTCGGCCTTCGAATTCCCGCCTCCGACGGCACGGAGGATCCTCGACGCAGTGCCCGGCTCGCCCCAGTGGAATGACCCGAATCCAACCGTAGTCTCGTCGCGTCCGCGGCACCCGGCCGCATGGCTCGCGTTCGCGCTCCTCGCCGCCGCCGGAATCTCGTTCTCCCGCGCCCCCATCGTGCTCGCCCTCGCCGCCGTCGTCTTCGCCTGGGCGGCGCTCCGCGCCGAGGGAGGCCGGTGGCGGAACGAGGCGGCGCTCCTCGGCCTGGCCGCGATCCTCTTCGCCGCGCACGCGCTCCTCGCCCGATTCGAGGCGGGCGCGCTGATCGCCGCGGCCCTCCTCGCGCTCCGGCTCCTGGCGCTCGTCTATCTCACGCGCTGGGCCGCGCGCGCGTTCCTTCCGGGGGCGGCGCGATGGCTTCTCGGCCTGCGGCTTCCGTCGCGGCCGCGCCCCCTCGCCCTGGCGTTCGAGAGCGCCCGTCTCTCGGCCGCCCTTCTGCCGCTCGCGGCGCGCGAGTCCGAAGCGCAGACGCTGGCGCTGCGCGCGCGGGGCATCCGGCCGCGAGGAGGCTTCGTCGGCCGCGCGCGGTTCCTCGCGGTCTGGCTCCTTCCGTTCCTCGGCACCATGCTCCGCGTCGGCGACGCGCTGGCCGACGCGCTCCACGCGCGCGGCTACGTCCCGGGCGCGCGGCGCGCCACGGCCGTGCTCTTCGGGGTTGTCTCCGTCGTTGGCGGCTATTACGTCCAGGCTGCGCCCGCTCTAGGTGCGACATGGGACTCCTGGGTCGTGCTCGACGCGGTACCAGCGAGCGTTCTTGCGCT
>DATIQI010000287.1:0-10445 GCA_035470985.1 Acidobacteriota bacterium | reverse complement strand
GCCGGAGCCGCGAGCGCCGGAGCGGGCGACGACGCCGCTGCCGCCGCCGCGCCGCCCCCGGAGGCGCCCCCCGAGCGCGCGCACCGAAAGGTCCCCGCGCGGCTCGTCCGCCGCCACATCGGAGTCCTCGGCCAGGAGTTTCGCCTCCTCCCGGACCGGAACGTCTACGAGAACGTCGCGATCTCCTGCAACATCGGCGGCATCTGGGACCGCGCGCGCATCCGCGACCGCGTGAACCCGCTCCTCGACCAGATGGGGATCCGCGGGGTGGAGGCGCTCTTCCCCGGCGATCTCTCGGCCGGACAGAAGCAGCGCGTCGCCCTGGCGCGGGCCATGGTGCGCCACCCGCGGATCCTCCTCGCGGACGAGCCGACCGGGAATCTCGATCCCGCGTCGGCGGGGCAGATCTTCGCGCTCCTGCGCGAGATCCGCGACCGCGGCGCGCTCGTTCTGATCGCGACGCACGCGGAGGAGTGGATCCGCCGCCATCCGGGGCGCGTCATCCGGCTCGAGCGCGGGATCGTCCGCCAGGACGGGCCGGAAGGGATGGTCGCGTGATGGGCCCGATCCGCTACATCGCGCGGGAGCTCTGGCGGGGGATCGTGCAGCACCGCACGCTCACCGCGACGAGCGTCCTCTCCATGTCGGCCATCCTCCTCATCTTCCTCTTCTTCATGATGATGCTGCAGAGCGTCGACCGGTACACGGCCGAGCTGGAGGCGCGGGAGGAGATCTCGGTCTTCCTGAACGAAGGGCTCTCGAAGAACGACCTGGCCCGCGTCGCCGAATCGCTCCGCGCCATCGACGGCGTCGACAGCATCCGCTACGTCAGCAAGGAAGAGGCGTGGGAATCGTTCCGCGCCGACATCGCCGACGAGGCGCTGGTCCAGGCGGTCGGCTCGAACCCGCTTCCGGCTTCCTACGTGCTCCGGCCGGGGATCGGCAGCCGGACCGCCGAGGGCGTGAGGACCATCGCGCGCGCGGCGGAGACGGTCCCGCACGTCGAGGACGTGCGCTACGCCGGCGAGTGGGTCCTCCGCGCCGAGCAGGTGGTCGCGACCCTGAACCGGATCGGCGCGGCGATCGGACTCATCGTCCTGATCGGCGTCCTCTTCGTCGTCGGCGCCACCACGCGCCTCTCCGTGCAGACGCGGCTCGACTCGGTCCACCTGGTCCGCTCCATGGGCGGCGGATTCCTCTTCACCGAGGCGCCCTATCTCGCCGAGGGATTCGTCCTCGCCTCCCTCTCGTCGGTCATCACGATCGCGGCGGCGCGTCTCATCCACGACCAGCTTGCCGACGGATTGTTCCGGCTCCAGTTCCTCGATTCGACCTCCCTCCTCGCGTTCGTGGCCGTGAGCGGACTCCTCGGGCTCCTCGGCGCCTGGATCGCCGTCGCCACGCTTCCGAGGAAATGGCTTCTCTGATCCGGGCCGCGGGCCGGCTCGCGCTCGCGGTGGCGCTTCCGCTCGCGCTGGCGCTCGGTGGGGCCGAGGCGGTCGCCCCGCCGCGGGCGCTCGCGCAGGCCGGCTCCGATTCCGCCGCCGCCGCGAACGAACGCGCGCAGACCGACGCCGAGATCGAGGCGCAGCGCCGCGAGCTCGACACGCTGAAGAAGGAGATCGACGACCGCCGCGCGCGGTCCCGCGAGCTGAAGGGGCAGGAGAAGAACCTCCTCGGGCAACTCCGCGAGACCGAGAAGAGCCTCCAGCTGACGACGCGCTACCTGAAAGCGCTGGAGCGACGGCAGCGCGCGCTCCAGTCGGACCTCGGCGACGCCACGTCGGAGCTGGCGCGCACCGCCGTGCAGCTGGAATCGGATCGCCGCCGCCTTTCCTGGAGGCTCCGGGAGATCTACAAGCGGGGCCGCTCCTACGAGCTGGAGTTCGTCCTCTCCGCCCGCTCGTTCGGCGATCTCGTCTCCCGCACCTACTTCCTGGCGCGCGTCGCGAAGGAGGACCGCTCGCGGATGCTCCTCACTCAGGCGCGTCGCGTGGAGGTGCAGGACACGAAATCGCGGCTCGAGGCGCGGAAGCGGGAGCTCGACCGGCTCCGCGCGGAGACGAGCCGGGAGCGGACCTCCCAGGCGAACCTCTCGAAGGAGCGCCGCCGGCTCCTTTCCCGGATCCGCTCCGACGCCAAGTCGAACGAGCAGGCGGAGAAGGAGCTGGTTCAGGCCCAGCGCCGCGTCCTCGGCCTCATCGAGACGCTGGAGAAGCGGCGCCTCGCGCGCGAGCGGGGCGCGCCGACGGGCGAGCTGCCCCTCCTGGGCGACTTCGGCAGGAACCGGGGGAGGCTCCCCTGGCCGACCCAGGGCCGGGTTTCGCGCGGCTTCGGGCGCGTCCAGAACCCCCGATTCAACACGGCCACCTTCAACAGCGGCATCGACATCGCCGCCGCCTTCGGGGCCGCGATCTCGGCGGTCGCGCCCGGCCGCGTGGAGTACGTCAACTGGCTGGAGGGGTACGGTAAGTGTGTTATCCTCAATCATGGCGGCGGTTACTACACACTTTACGCGCACGCCTCCGAGATCACCGTCCCGGTCGGGAAGGAAGTCGCCGCCGGACAGACGATCGGGCGGGTGGGGGACACCGGCTCGACCTCCGGCACGGTGCTCCATTTCGAAATTCGCCGGGGAAAAGAAGCCCTGAACCCCCTCGAGTGGTTCCGGTGAGCCCTTCCGAATGGTTCCAAAGACCGTCCAGCCAGAGCCTGTTCACCATCAGGACGACGCCCTCGGGCACCTGCGCGCCGCGCTGACCAGCGGCCACGTCGGGCATGCCTATCTCTTCCACGGCCCGGCCGGGGTCGGGAAGACGCGCGCCGCGCTCTGGTTCGCCCGCGCGCTCCTCTGCGAGACGCCGCGCGACGACCGGGAGCCGTGCGGCGCCTGCGCCTCGTGCGCGGCGGCGGCGGCGCTCCGCCATCCCGACCTGGAGTTCCTCCTCCCACTCCCGTCGTTCCGGACGGAGGGACGGACGGAGAAGCAGGCCGACGAAGCACGCTCCGACGCCCGCGCGCAGGCGCTCGCGCGGTACGCCCGGGAGCCCTTCTTCGCGCCGTCGTTCGCGAAGCAGCCGACCCACACCGTGGAGGACCTGGCGCGCGCGAAGCAGTTCCTCTCGCTTACGCCGCAGCGGGACGGGGGCGCGAAGGTCCTGATCGTGAAGGGAGCGGAGGCGATGACCGGCCCCGCCGCCCACGCCTTCCTGAAGATCCTCGAGGAGCCGCAGCCGGGTCGCGTGCTGATCCTGGGCGCGCGCCAGATCCGCGCGCTCCTGCCGACCATCGCCTCCCGCTGCCTCCACGTCCGGTTCCGCCCGCTCCCCGAGTCGTTCCTGGGCGAGGCCCTGCGGGCGCGCGGCGTCGGGGCGGCCACCGCGAAGCTCGCGGCCGCGCTCTCCCAGGGGAGCCTCGGCCGCGCCGTCGCGCCGTTCGACGCGCCGCTCGACGCGGCCGGCGCCGCGCCGGAGGAGGCCGACTTCGGAAAGCTCCGGGCCGCGGCGAAGGAGCTCTTCATCCGGCCGACCTCCACGGCGATCACCGGGCCGCTCCGCCGGGCGCGGATGGAACGCGATCGGGGGCGGTTCCTGGCGGCCGTGTCGCTGGCCGAGCACTACTACCGCGACGTCCTGCGCCTGAAGATCCTCGGCGAGGGGATCGCGCTGGCGAACGAGGACTGGAAGCGGGAGATCGTCGCCGACGCGCGCGCGCTCCCTCTTCCGGCGCTCACGCGGCGCATCCGGATTCTCGAGGAGATCGCCGCCGCCGTGCAGTCGAACGTCACCGCGGCCTACGCGGTCGCTTCCGCCCAGCACCGAATGGGGCTGGGCGCGTCCTGATCCGAACACGAATCGAGGTCCCGCCCCTCGGCGGGAATGAGCCATGATGGAACCGAATCCCGCCACGGCCGGCGCCGTGGCCGAAGCGAAGAGCGCGCCGGCGGAGACGCACGAAGTCCTGGAGATCGCCTTCAAGGCGCGCCGCCGGGAGTACTTCGCCAATCCGAAGGAGCTTCCGCTCCGCGCCGGCGACTGGGTGATCGTCCAGGCCGATCGCGGCGAGGACCTGGGCCGCGTCCACCACACGCACGAATGGGTGAAGCGCTCGCACCTGCCGGGGAATCTCCGCCCCGTGCTTCGCCCCGCGCGCCCCGAGGACCACGAGCGCCTGGAGCAGAACCGCCAGAAGGAGGATCGCGCGCTCCAGACGTGCAAGGAGCGCGTGCAGCACCGCGACATCGAGATGAAGCTGGTGGACTGCGAGTACCAGTTCGACGGGAACCGCATCACCTTCTTCTTCACCGCCGAGAAGCGCGTCGACTTCCGCGATCTCGTGAAGGATCTCGCGTCCATGTTCCGCACCCGGATCGAGCTGCGGCAGATCGGCGTGCGCGACGAATCGGGGCGGATCGGCGGCATGGGGACGTGCGGCCGCGAGCTCTGCTGCGCGACGTGGCTCCGCGAGTTCGAGCCGATCACCCTGAAGATGGCGAAGGACCAGGGCCTCTCGCCCAGCCCCTCGAAGATCTCGGGCGCGTGCGGGCGGTTGAAGTGCTGCCTCCGCTACGAGCTCGACTTCTACAAGGAGTCGGCGCGCGAGTTCCCCAAGGTCGGGAGCCACGTCGAGTTGGACGGCGTGGACTGGGAAGTCGGCCGCGTGGACATCTTCCACCGGACGCTCCGGCTCTTCGACGAATCGGGGAAGGAGAACCAGATCACGCTCGACGAGATCCCGCCCGGAACGAAGCTCGTCGGACCTTCCCGCGACCGGCGGAAGGGCTGCGACAAGCAGGGGTGCGGCTCCCGCGGAGCGCGCCCCGGCGACGGCGAGAATCCACCGAAGAGCGGGGAGGCCCCGCGCCGCGGCGATCGCCCGCAAAGGCCGGACCGTCCGGACCGCGGACCGCGCCCCGAGCGCGGCGACCGGCCCGACCGCGAGAACCGGCCCGACCGCGAGAACCGGCCCGGGCGCGGTGATCGGCCCGACCGCGCCGCGCGCCCCGAATCGGCGGCGGCGCCGCCGCCGGGCGCCCCCGGCGCGACGCCCCCTCAGGCCGCGGCCCCGCAGCAAGACGGCGCCCCGGCGCCGGGCGCGAGCCAGCCCCTCGAACCGATCCAGCGTCGCCAGCTCGAGCCCGGGCGCGGGAGAAGGCGGCGCCGCGGGCGGCGCGACCGGCCGCGTCCCGCGAACGGCGGCGGCGCTCCACCGAGTCCCGGAACCGGCGCATGAGCAAGTTCTACATCACGACCGCGATCGACTACGTCAACTCGATCCCCCACATCGGCACGGCCTACGAGAAGATCGGGGCCGACGCCATCGCGCGCTGGAAGCGGCTCGCCGGCTTCGACACGCGCTTCCTCATGGGGAACGACGAGCACTCGACCAACGTCGAGAAGGCCGCGCGCGAAAAGGGCCTCGAGCCGAAGGTCTACTGCGACCAGATGGCCGAGATCTTCCAGGGCGTCTGGAAGCGTCTCGACATCTCGTACGACGACTTCATCCGCACGACCGAGCCGCGCCACGTGCGCGGCGTGCAGGAGCTCTTCCGGCGGATCGCGGCGAAGGGCGACATCTTCCGCGGCAAGTACGAGGGCTACTACTGCGTCGGCTGCGAGCGGTTCTATCCCGAGAAGGACCTCGTGGACGGCCGGTGCCCCACGCACAAGACCGAGCCGCAGTGGGTCAGCGAGGAGAACTGGTTCTTCCGCCTCTCGGCGTACCAGGCGCGGCTCCTCGAGCACTACGCGAAGCACCCAAACTTCCTCGTGCCGGAGATCCGGCGCAACGAAATCGTGAACGTCATCGAGGGCGGCCTGGAGGACATCTCGGTCTCCCGCGCCTCCACGTGGGGCATTCCGCTCCCCGACGACCCGTCGCAACGCGTCTACGTCTGGTTCGACGCCCTGATCAACTACATCACCGGCGTCGGCTTTCCCGACACGGACGGGCTCTGGCGCTACTGGCCCGCCGATCTCCACGTGATCGGGAAGGACATCACGCGCTTCCACTGCATCATCTGGCCCGCGATGCTCCTGAGCGCCGGCGTGGAACTGCCGAAGTCGATCCTCGGTCACGGCTGGGTCCACTTCCAGGGCGAGAAGCTCTCGAAGTCGCTCGGGAACATCGTGAATCCGCTCGAGATCGCCGACAAGTGGGGCGCCGACTCGCTCCGCTATTACCTCCTGAAGGAAGTGCCGCTCTCCCGCGACGGCGACTTCTCGTGGGATCTCTTCATCGAGCGCTACAACGCCGATCTGGCGAACGACTGGGGCAACCTCTTCACCCGCAGCGTCTCCATGATCCACCGCTATCGCGCGGGACTCCTCGCGCGGCCGGAGGCGGGGCCGGCGCTCGGACCGCTCCTCCTGGAAGCGCTGCGCGACTATCGCGCGGCGATGGAGCGCTACGCCATCGAGGACGGTATCGAGGCGGCCTGGACGATCATCCGCCGCGCGAACCGGATGGTGGAGGAGGGCGCGCCCTGGAAACTGGCGAAGGACCCCGCCAAGGCGGACGAGCTCGACACGCTCCTCGGCCAGCTGGCGGTCGCCCTCCAGCACACGGCGCTCCTCCTCTTCCCGATCATGCCGGCCAAGGCGCGACTCGTCTGGGAGACGTTGAGGCTCGCTCCCTCGATCGAGGCCGCGCGCTTTCCGGCCGAGGGCGCGCTTTTGCCCCCTCCGCCGTCGGGCGTGGCGCTCGGCGAGTCGCAGCCCCTCTTCCCGCGGATCGAGAAGTAGGGGAGAGCCGGGACGCGCCGCCGCCGCCCATGATCCCGCCGACCGCCCGACCATGATCGACTCCCACGCGCACATCGGACGAAGCGAGTTCGACGCCGACCGGGAGGCCATACTGACACGGGCCCGCGCGATCGGCGTTCGCTGGATCGTGGAAGCGGCCACCGACGCCGCCTCCGCGCGGGCGACCGTCGCGATGGCGCGCCGCACGCCCAACCTGCGCGCCGCGGTCGGAATGCACCCGTGCGACGTGCGCGACGACCGGGCCGCGGAGCTGGACGAGATCGAGGCGCTGGCGTCGGAGCCGGAAGTCGTGGCGATCGGCGAGACGGGACTCGACGGCTACTGGCCCGAGAACGCGCCCCTCCCCGTTCAGGAGTCATTCCTTCGCCGCCACATCGCCATCGCGAAGAAGGTGGGGAAGCCGCTCGTCCTCCACCACCGCGAGACGGGGCCGCGCGTGGCCGAGATCCTGGAGCAGGAGGGACCGCCCGCCGCGGGAGGCTCCTTTCACTGCTTCGCGGGCGATCTCGCGCTCGCGAACCGGGTGATCGCGATGGGGTTCAAGATCGGCGTGGGAGGATCGTCCACGTTCAAGAAGAGCCGCGTCACGGACCTCGTGCGCGAGGTCGGGCTCCAGAACGTCCTGCTCGAGACCGACAGTCCCTACCTGGCGCCGGTGCCGCACCGAGGGAAGCGAAACGAGCCGGCCTACCTCGCGCTGGTGCGGGATCACCTCGCGTCGGCGCTCGGAATCACCCCCTCTGCCGTGGAGGAGACGACCGATGCTACGGCCCGCGCCCTCTTTCGGCTCCCGTAGGGGGGAGGGCGGCACGAGCGGGCACCGCGCCACGAGCGGCGTCGTCGCGACGCTGAGGGCGCTCGACGTCCGACCGAGCCGGCGCCTGGGCCAGAACTTCCTCACCGACCCGCGCGTCGCGGAGCGGATCGCGGCGGTCGCCCTCGAAGCGCCGGGCGACGGCCCCATCCTCGAGATCGGTCCGGGGCTCGGCGCCCTGACCGAGCCGCTCGCGGCGAGCGGACGGCCGGTCCTCGCGGTCGAACTCGACCTCCGCCTGGCGGAGCACCTGGAATCGCTCCTCGCCCCCTGGCCGAACGCGCGTGTCGCGCGCGGCGACATCCTCGACCAGAGCCTCGGAGCGCTCATTCTCGGCGCGGCGCCCGTCACGATCGTCGCCAACCTCCCCTACGCGATCACCAGCCCCGCCATCGCCTGGATCGTGGAGCAGGGCCCCCGCGTCGCGCGCGCGCTCCTCATGACGCAGCGCGAGGTGGCGCAGCGTCTGGCGGCGAAGCCGGGAACGAAGGAGTACGGGAGCTTCTCGGTCTTCGTGGCCCTCCACGCCGAACTCGAGGTCCGGTTCCGCGTCTCGCCGGGCGCCTTCCACCCCCGGCCCGACGTCGATTCGGTCGTCTTCACGCTGACGCCGCGCCCCTATCCCGGCACCACCGCGGAAGAGCGCGCGGAAGTGATGCATCTGGTCCGCGCCGCCACGGGCGGGCGGCGCAAGACGCTCGCGAACGCGCTCGGGCAGGGGCTCGAGATCGGCGCCGACGCCGCGCGGGCGCTCCTCGAGCGCGCCGCGATCGACCCCGGGCGCCGCGCCGAGACCCTGAGCGTGGAGGACTGGCTGGCGGTCGCCCGCGTCGAGGGGGCGCGTCCGTGAGGGTCGCGTGTTCGCTCGCGCTGCTCGGGCTCCTCGTCCTCGCGCCGCGGAGCGCGCGCGCCCAGGAGTACGACGACTACAGCGTCTTCATTCCGGACAGCGTCTTCGAGGCCGGACCGCGCCGGCCCGTCACGTACCTAACGTCCTACACGCGGGATCAGGCACGCGGCTCGTGGACCCAGGCGCTCGACTACTCCCGGGCGCTCGGCCGATTCAGCATCAATCTCTCCGGAGGGTCGTCCACGTCGGAGGATCTCCTGACCGAGGGATCCAATTCGGTCTCGGGCGATCTCGCGGGGCGGGTCGACTGGCGCGCGACGACGGACTTCTTCATGTCGGTGAGCGGCAACTCGACCATGAGCTCCATCTCGGACGGCGCGCGTTCGTCGAGCTCGGAGCAGCGGCGGAACCGGCTCGGCCTCTACGGCCAGTATCGGATCGAGCCGGTCTCCGGCGCCCGGTTCACGATCCTCGGTTCGAGCGAGTTCCAGCAGAACCACGATCTCCGAAACACGGTGCGGCCGGTCGCCGGCAACGGCGGGAACCCGGACAGCCTCTTCACGCAACGCGACTCCTCGTACTTTTCAGGGCGGCAGGACGCGCTCCGCGGCCGGCTCGATTGGAAGATCACGCAGGGACTGGAGTTCGGCGGCACCGCCTCCGGCAGCCGGACGCGCCCGACCACCAACGTCCGGTCCCGCGAATCGACGACGCCGCTCGACGGAAGCCAGGGCGTCGGATCGGACTCGTCGCGGAGCTCGAGACTCCCCGCGGACGACTCCGGTCTCGAGGGGCGGCTGACCCTGACCCGCCTGCGCGCGACGAAACTTGAGATCGCCTCGCGGATGCGCGGCACCGACCAGGTCTACTTCGATCTGGGACAGCTGAAGGTGGAGCAGTTCTCGAACGACACTCGGAATCACACGGCCTTCTTCCAGACCGCGATGCTGCCGAAGACCGTCGTCTCGGTCCAGGCGTCCATGAACCGCTCGGAGCGCTCGTATCAGGCCCGGCCGAATCTGAACGCCCTGGTCACGTCGCGTGAGATCCAGAGCACGGCCGGGTTCAGCACGCCGGGGACGATGCTCTTCACCAGCTTCACCGTGAATCGCACGCGCGCGGAGCAGCAGGCGACCGGAAACGGCATCGTCCTCAGCCGGGCGCTCACCACGAACCTCTCCCACCGCCTGTTCGGACGTCTCTACGCGTTCGGGTTGGGTTCGGCGACGCTCTACTCCTACCGCTACATCACCGCGGCGGAGGATCGTGACATCGCGAGCGCGTTCGGAAGCGCCGGCCTTCGATTCGCCGTGACCCCCAAGTGCAGCACCTCCGCCAATTTCGCGATCAGCCGCGTCCACAACGTCTCCATCGACGCGTCGCAATCGGCGGGCAATCTCTCCACGACGGTCTATCAGTTGAACGGCGCGCTCCGGCTCCCGCTCTCCAGGGCCCTCTCGATCGGCCAGGACTACGTGCTGAGCGCCAGCTACCGGATCTTCGACTACGACGAGAGCCGGAACGACCTCTCCCGGAACTGGCGGATCGACACGACCGTCGCCGACACGCTCTCCAGGCACCTCTATCTCCGGCTCGACCACCGCTACTTCTTCTTCGACCGGGGCGACTTCAGCCCGCTCGAAACGGGCGGTCCCCGGCTCTACGGAATCCAGCAGGAACAGGCCCAGCAGACGCTCGAGGGCACGGTCGGGATCCGCCCCGTCCCCGGCATCGTCTTCGTGGTGAAGCAAAGTCTCTCCGACACGCAGAATCGGGATATCCTCAACAAGACGACCCGCGGAACCGAGCAGTGGAACCTGAGTCTCGGGCTGGAAGTGAACCGGACCATCTGGGGCAACGGAGGTCTCAGCGGCGCCATTCGCCGGGAGAGCCGGTACCAGAATCTGTCGACCGGCGGGCCTCGGTGACCAGCGCCGATCCGGCTTTCGCCGCGCGCTCCTGCTCGGCGCGGCGGCCTGGGCCGCGGCCGGCGTGGCTGCCGTGTTGGCCGTCGAAC
>DATIQI010000286.1:0-11833 GCA_035470985.1 Acidobacteriota bacterium | reverse complement strand
ATAGGTCGTCGCTCCGCCATCCGGGAACGTTACGCCGATGCGATCGTCCGTGCCGGCGCGCAGCAGCGGTGCGAGATCGTGGGTTGCCACCCGCTCCAGTCCGACATTGTGGCCCGCCGGTATCGGAATTGCGGACAACAGCGCATCTAGGTCGAGCACGATCCCCTCGAATGAGGACGAGGAGGTCGGCCGTGGTCTCCAGCTTGGAGCCGGGGGGAGCCATCCCCCGTATCCTACGCCACGGTAGGGAGCTACGGCAAGGCGGAGCGCGGGGAGCGCGGCCAGCCCGGGTCCCCCGGTCCAACCGGCAATTTCGCCCGGGTGGCCCGGCGGCGTCTCGTGCGAGCCGCCGGGCCGGGGCGCTCCGGCTCCCTAGTCTTTGGAGCCGGCGTGATCAGGTCCCAATCGGATGCGCATGCCGGACTCACCACACTCGGGTCGCACGGGGATCGTCCGGATTCGCCCATCCGGCAGCCCCACCCGCAAGACTCGGTGAGCCTGGGGGGGCATCCTCAGCCGGAACCGCCCCTGCGCGTCGGTCCTGACCCGTCGATCCCGCTCCCAGGGGGCACGCTCTGCGCTATCAGGTATCTCGCGCACGAATGTGAGCCAGACTTTCGACAGACCGCGACCGTTCTCGTCGACGATTCGGCCGCCGATCTGGCAATCGCCGGGCACATAGGTCTGCACCGTCACGCCGCCGACGAGGACGCTGTCGAGCGCGCCGAGCTTCCTCGCGTAAACCGAGACGTGGCAGTTGGACCGATCCCCGACGTTCGCGTCACGCGGAGCCCGGAAGCCGACCTGGATCGTCTTCGGGCAGTCTTCCGGGCCGCCGATCGTGAACTGAGGCTCGCTGACGGTGCACGGCCAGAGTCCTGGCATCTCCGAGACAGCCCGCACGTAGAACTGAGCGGGGGTCATGTAGGGGTTCTCGACACGAACGTCGTACTTCGACGGCGCGACGGTGAGATTGCGTTGCGTGGTGTTGTTGCCGTGTTCCGTGTCGAGTCCGTACTGGATGGAGACCTGCAGGCACTGATGACCCGTCCCGACAGGGGTCCAGTTACATTGGATCAGCTCCTCGTCGTAGCCTGCCAGGAGCGGCACCTTCACGGTCTCGATTTCGTGGAAGAGCGCCGTGCCGGTCCCGAAGTCGTAGTACCCGAAGGTCACGAGGAAGTCCGTCGCGTCGACGGCCCCCGCGTTCCGCACCTTGGCCCACACCTTCGTGCCCACGCCCTCCTTCGGCGGGTCGGGATCCGTCGTGAGGTCGATCGTATTGAGCCAGATCGGCAACCCACCCGTCAGATTGCAGGGCGCGCCGTATTCGGTCCACGGCTCGATGCAGCTCGCGAAGCGGAGATCCGTGACGCGCGCCAGGTTCAGGGCGTCGCTCACGTTCAGGATGCCGCGGCCGTACTTTTCGTCCCACGCGGCTCCGGAGGGATTGCGCGATGCATCCGCGGTGCGCCGGAGGACGTCCTTCACGTCCGCCGGGCCGAGCGACGGTTTGGCTTGGAGGAGCAGGGCGGCCGCGCCCGCGACGAGCGGCGTCGCGAAGGAGGTCCCCGAGGCCGCGGTGTAGTTGTCGTCGTAATCCAACGAGACGATGTTCTGGGCCGGAGCCGCCAAATCCGGCTTCTGGCCCAGCGGGCTCGGATCGACGCCTCCCTTCAAGTAGCGCGGACCTTTGAGGTAGTCCACGAAGACGGTATCGTCGCTGCGTGGCACCGTGTCGAGGTCGTTCACTCCGGCCACGGTGATGGCGTAGGAGGCTGCGGCGACCGACGGCATCAGCCTCCGCGCGCTCTCGGCGGCCCCCGCGGGAGCGTTCCCGTGGCCGACGACCGGTGTCACCCCGATCGCGGCAAGGTAATTCACGGCCTGGCAGGCGGCGCAGAGCCCGTCGCACTCGATTCCATCCGAGATGCTGAAATTGACGACGTGGATGCGGAAGGCCGGATCGTCGTGATGGACGCCCACCCAGTCGATCCCTCTCATGATGCTCGCGTCGTTCTCCAGCCGATCGTCCCCCAGCTTGTCCCAGCTGTCCCAATCCCAAACCTTCACGTCGATGAGACCGGCCTCCGGCGCGACGCCCGCGCAATCGGGCGCGACGGCGTCGCTGTCCGTGTAGCCGCAATCGAGTCCGGACGGCTTCCGGCCCAAGGCAATGGAGGCGACTCTCGTCCCGTGCTCGAGAAGCGGCTCGTCGGCGTCCGGGTCTTCGTCGGTCGATGTGGTCGCGTTGTATCCCGCGATGAATCCCGTCGTCCCCAAGGCCTTGCTCGGCAAGGTCGCGTTCTCGTTCTGCACGCCTGTGTCGAGGATGGCGATGTTCACGTTTTCGCCGGCGAATCCGGACCACTTCGGCGTGCCGTAGGCTCGGGCGAACGCGGTGCCGTACGCCCCGCTCTTCGCCGCTTGGACCGATCGAACCGCCACGCCCATGATCGGGCGAAACGGCGTCTGCCACTCGACCATGGCCACTTCCGGCATGCGCGCGAGCGTGTCGAGGCGTGCCGCGCTCACGTCCTGGAGATAGAGGCAGGAGATGAGCAGCCCGATGTGGGAGATGCGCCCGAACGGCGAGAATCGCCGGCGCAGGTAGTCGTGCGAGTAACACTCGTTCAACTCCAGCACGACGTGCACGGTATCGCGCGTCCGCGGCATCGCGTCGTCGATGAAGTCTCCGTCTCGATCCCGAGTCCACGATCGGTTCTTCCTCTGTCCGCCGAACGGCGCGCCGAGCGAATCCGGGACCGTCTGTCTCCAGGCCGCGGGCGTATGACGGGACGACGAAGCGGGCGTCGCGAAGAGCGTCTGGAGGAACGCGGCGCACAGGAACCCGAGGGCGATCCTTCGATATCGGCGCGTCGAGTGCCCGGCGCCGGGGACACGGGAGAACTCCATCACACACCTCCTGGGGCGACCGCGAGCTCGATCGGCGCGTCGCCGTGTTCCGGCCCTGCGGCACGGGGTCGCGTGTCCGCGAGACCCTTCATCGGGCAGGCCAGAACCGCTCGGTCGGACGTATCGAAACCGCGCATCCAGGGCCGGACGAGGTCGGCCCGGAGTTGCAGCGCGCCGTCGGCTCTGATTCGACCGACTTGATTCTCGGGCCGCTCGAGCGCCACGGTGCACTTGTTCACGCGCCCGTCCGCCCGGATCACGAACGAGTTTCCGCGCGCGGCGTAACAAACGCCGGGCTCCGTCGGCACGGGCGCAAGCGGAATCCCGCGCTTCGCGGCTTCCGATCGCAGGTCCTCGATCGTCCGACGGCGCTCCTCCCCTTCCAAGACGGCGAGTGATTCGTCGCGCGCTCCCCCGAGGCGGGACAAGCCCCGGATGAAGAGCATGAACCGAGGGTCGTCTCCGAACGTCTCGCGGAATTCGTCGAGGAACTCGGGGATCGAGGAGGCGTTCTCGCGGTCGACATGGAGCCGCGCCTGAATTCGGAACGGAGCCGTCGACGCGCGGAGGGCGGCGAGATTCCCCCAGACGAGATCGAAGGTCGGACGCCCTCCGGGCCGGATCCGCTTGCGGTCGTGGACGTGCCGGGGGCCGTCGAAGGTCACCTGGTAGCGGGTCGCGCCGAGCGAGACGAGCCGCTCCAGAAGGGGTCGGGTGAGCAGCGACGCGTTGGTGGTCACGTCGCTCTCGAGCGCGAGCGCCGGGTGCGACGCCCGGAGCCGCGCGACCTCCTCGAGAATCTCCATCAAGATGTCGGAGGCCAAGAGCGGCTCGCCGCCGAACCACGAAAGGACCAGATGCTTCAGCCCGGGGGCGCGCCGGCGAAGGAGCGCCCGGATGCCCGCGACGACCGAGGCGTTCATGCGCTTCAGCCGGAACGACTCGTAGCAATAGACGCAGCGGAAGTTGCACGCCTCGGTCGGGAGCACGATGAGGTGCAGGCGGCTCGGCGTGATGCTCTCCAGGAGTTCCAGCGTGGGAACGGTCATGATGCCTCCGGAATCAGATGCGCCTCGCGCGCCGCGGGCGACGGCGCGCGCGACCTCAGCAATCGCACATTCCGTTCACTTGGTTGCCGCCGATCGGCCCGCCGTCCGTCCCGTTCGTGAGCGATTCCTGATCCATGATGATGCGGAACATCTTGATGGCCTGCGCTCCCACGACTCGTTCGCCCAACTGCTTGTCCTTGATCACGAGGCAGCCCGACAGGTCCCAATCCATGTCCTTGCTGGTCCAGTCGTTGACGTGAGCGGTCTCGTGCGAGCCGGGCACATCCTTTGGAATCGAGCAGACAACGGCACCGTCCACCACGACCCGAAAACTCCTCGAGCGGTACATGGCGTTGTAGACCTTCTGTGCGAGCTCGCCGTCCCGAATGTAGAGCGTCCAGCCCTCGTGCCACTCGACGTCGTCGGTGTCCCACTTGGATCCTTTGGGGGGCATCGCCTTCTCCTCAGTTCCAGTCGCCTGCGGCGAGGAACGCGGCCCAGAACGATGGATTGGTGCTCCGCCCCTGGACCCTTCGGCTTCGGAGCACCTCGAGCATCGCCGCACGAACCGCCCGCGCGGTGCCGACGCCCTCGTGGAACTTCACTCGATAGAGCGCGCGCATCCACTCGCGCGCCGCCTGGTCTTGGACGGGCCAGAGGCTGATGACCAGCGTTCCGACGCCGGCGGTTTGGAACGCCCGGCGAAGCCCCAGAATCCCTTCACCGGCGACCGTTCCACCGACCCCGGTGTCGCACGCGGAGAGGACGGCCCACTCGACCCCGCGGAGATCCAGCGAGGCGACCTCCTCCGCCGCCAGAATTCCGTCCTCCTCCTCCGGCGTGGACTCGGAGCGGCGGTTCGCCGCCGCAAGGGCCAGTCCCGAGAGATGCAGCGGGCTCTGCTTGTGAAACGCGGGCTTCCGGCGGGGGCGAACGCCCGATTCGAGGCCGCCGATCCCGCGCGCTCCCGAAACACCGGAGAAGCAGTCCCCCGGGTTCAGGAAGAAGCCGTGCGTGGCCAAGTGAATCACCCGTTTGCCGGGCGCGAGCCGTTTGAACGCCGATTCGGTCGCATCAGCCCCCACGACCACGGTCGCACGGGCGGCGTCATCCCACGCGCCGGCGATTTCCTCCACCTCGAGACGGGACTGGGGGAGAGGGTGGAAGTCGGTGCCGTAGAATCCGTCGCAGTCTTCACTTGGGGAGCTCGAGATGCCGTCGCCAGCCGGTTTCGCCTTCCGTGGAGGGCGAATCGGGCCGAACTCGACTCCTCCGAACGCCAGGAGCCCAGTTCCGTGCGCCTCGCGGCTCCGTTTGGCGAGGAGATCCTGCTCCGAGGTGACATAGTGAATCAGGAAATCGTCTTCCGCGAGGTACCCGCCACCATCGCGAGGGAGCGCGCCGAGGTTGACTCCGTGCAGGGCGCCGTCGGGCACGACGAGGACTCCGATGGCGTCCTTCAGGAGGTCCCGAACCGGGTCCCAGATGGCGGCCCGGAGCGCCCGGCCGGAACGCCGACCGGCCGCTTCGGCCCGAGCGGCGGCCGCACCCGACTCGGAGCGGTCCGACAGGATGTCGTTCGCCCACTGGCGGACGAGCGCGTCCACACGCGCCGCGGATCCGATCGCGACGGCCATCGGTTCGCCGGCGGTGCCTCGAACGAAGGCGACGTACTGCCGCGCCCCCTCCGCGACATAGGACGAGTAGGCGATGAGACCCCATCCCTCGGGCATGGACGAGAGCACGTCCTGGAGTCCCCGGCCCGCCGTTCGACCGTCCGATCGGCCCGGGCTGCGCGCCCCAAGGGCACGCTCGGCACGCTCCATATCGAGCCGGGCTCTTCGGACGAGGTTTTGGTAGCGCTCCAGCGTGTCGTCGCCGGGGCCTCGGACCAGCAGATTCGCGAGCCGCTGCCTCGCGCCCTTGAGGGTGGTCGCGGCCACGCCGACCTCGACACTGACGGTCTCGGCCAGGGCCGCGTGATGCCGGGCCGCCATCTCGTCGAGGACGAGCGTGCGCGCCTGAACCACCGCGTCCCACGTCTGCCGGACCGACGCGGGCGTTCCGCGCGCGCCCGGGTGGGCGACGACCGAGAGGGCGACGTCGAGACCCGTGGCGGCTCGTGACGCGTACGCGAGCGCCTGGCGTTCCGCGAGCCCTCCGGCCGTGATTCGGAGATGTTCCGTGCGGATCCGGGCCGAGCGAAGCGCGGCCTCCAGCGCCTGGGATGTATCGCCGGACAAGGCGTGAAAGTGAGCCAGATGCGCAAGCGTCGCGGCGTAGTCGGGGTGGAGTGTCCCGATGGTTCGCTCTTGGATGGTCAGGGCCTGGGTCGACCGTCTGATGGCGAGGGCGACGTTGCCCGCCTTGGCATCGGCCACCGCCAATACGGACAGGGTCCATGCGAGATCCGAGTGTCCCGGCTCGAGGACCTTTTCCTGAATCCGCAAGGCCTCCATGAGGTCCTTCCGAGCGGGGGCCGGGCGATTCAACGAGAGTTGCAGGCGGCCCGCGTGCATCAGGTTCCAGGCGGCGTCCTGGTTCTCCGGTCCCTCGTTCTGACGTTGAAGTTTGACGGCTTCTCGGTAGAGCGCGAGGGCGCCCTCCAGATTCCCCTCCTTCTCGCGAACCGAGGCCAGCGACGCGAGGGATCTCGCGACGATGGGGTGGTTCGGCTGCCCCGCCCGCTTCATCACCGCGCGCGCCTGCTCGAGGTAATCGGCCGCGTCCTCCAAGTCCCCCATTTCCGAAACAATGGAGCCGAGGTTGTGGAATGTGGAGGACGTGGAGGGATGATCGAGCCCGAGCGTTCGAATCCGAATCGCCAGCACCTTTTCGCCGACCGCCACGGCCTCGCGGTATTCGCCCCGCTGGTAGTGGATCCCGGTGAGCAACTCCAGCGCCTGAGCGCGCGCCGGATCGTCATCGGGTAGCAGCACGGAATCCTGGATGGCGATCGCCCGCTCCACGCAGACGAGCGCCGATTCGTCCTGTGCGGACGTGTAGTGGAGGTGCCCGAGGAAGAGGAGCGCCCGCGCGACGTCCGCGTGCACGGGTCCGAGAACGCGCGTGCGGATGTCGAGCGTTCGCTGGAGGGGCTCGCGGGCTTGGGCGAAGTTTCGATTCATGAGGTGGAGCGCACCGAGGTTCTCCAGGCTCACGACGAAGGAGAGATCCTCGGGCGGCAATAGGCGCGCCTTGATGGCGAGGGCCCGCTCGCAGACGCTTCGAGCCTCCGGATCGGTCTTCTTCCCGCCGCGACGGAGCGCCTCGGCGAGGAGATCGAGGACGTTCGCCACTTCCAGGGATTCGACGCCGTGGAGCCGCTCGGTCGCCCGGAGCAATTCACGAGCGTGCTTCTCGGCATCGGGATAGCGGCCGGCCCGAAGCTCTCCGCGAATGGCGTCCGCCTCCATGGTCTGGGCCCGTAGGGGCGGCGCCGGTGGGATACAGGACAGGGCGACCAGGCAGAGCATGGCTCGGATGGCCCCGAGCGACCTCGGACGCCGAGCGCCGGAAGAACGTGGGAGAGACTTCCTGAAGTCGCGGCGGAGACACCCCGGCCCGTGGGGTCGTTCTCCGCGAACACCGGATTCCAAGGCTCTACCCCCCAGGTAGATTCCGAGCCTTGAGGAGCGGCCCCAGGGGAGGTGGGACCGGGAACGGCGCGCAGACCTCTATGGGACACCGGGGGGCGGCGCCTTGTCAAGCCGCCAGCGCGCCGAGCCGGTCGATCCTTCGCCTTGGAGCCAGGCCCTCGTGGCCAGGGTCACCTTGTGACCGCGGTCGAGTCGACCGGCGGCTTCGGGGCCACGTCGTAGCACCCGGGAACGCACAGGAGGTTGATCGGGACGACCTTCCCCATCTGCGAGTTCACGACGTACTTGAGGCGCAGCCCACGTTCCGTGGCCCGCCCCTCCCGCACCGCTTTCTCTTGGTCCTGAAAGACCGAGTCGATGACGGCGATGAGCTCGGGATCCTCGACGACGATAAAGCCCGATTCGTCGACTCGCACCCCCAGTCCGCGCGCCGGCGACGGCGCCTCCGACTTCGTGCCCTTGACGGCGTACCCCACGACTCCTCCGGCGACCGCTGCGACTCCCAAGGTGGATAGGGTCTTCACGAAGTCGCGACGGCTGGATGGCTCGTCCATGGCTCCCCTCCTTTCGGCGATTTCCAAGGACCGACTCGATCATGGAACGCACTGCGCGACGGCTCCACTCACCTCCAATCTCCGGTCGCGATGAACGCGGCCCAGTAGAACGGGTGGGGCGCGCGACCCTGGCCCCGCAGCGATCGCAGCACGCCGAGATGCGCCTCTTGCACCGCCTCGGACGTGTCCAGCATTCCCTGGAGCCGCCCCTCGTAGAGTCGCCTCATCCAATCGCGCGCCGAGTCGTCCTCGACCGCCCAGAGGCTCATGATGAGGGTGCCGGCGCCGGCGATCTCGAAGGCGCGCCGGAATCCGAGCACGCCCTCCCCCGAGTGCACTTCACCCAACCCCGTCTGGCACGCGGAGAGGACGATCCAGTCGAGGGAGGAGAGATCGAGCGACGCGATCTCCTCCGCGACCAGGATTCCATCCTCGTCGTCGGGTCCGGCGCGGCCTCTCAGATTGGCTCCAGTCAGGGCAAGGCCCGAGAGATGGAATGGATTCCGGATCGTACGTGGAGAGGGCGCGGCCGGCTTCCCGGACGTGAGCCCGCCGATGCCGCGGGTCTCCGAGCGGACCGGCGCCTCGGCCGGGGGACCGGAATCGCGCCGCACGCCGGCCGACCCATCGAGGAAGAAACCGTGGGTCGCGAAGTGGGCGACCCGCCGGCCCGGGAGGAGATCCTTCACCGACCGCTCGCCGGCGCGGTCGCCCTCGAGGACGATCACGCCTCGCGCGCGTCCCCAGAGCGCGACGACCTCGTCGATTTCGCGGTGTGTCCCGGGAAGCGACGCGAAGCGCGCGGCCCGGAAGTCGTCGCTGCTCGCCAACGCATCCCGATACGCGAGCACGGATACGGCTCCGAGGCGCGGGCTCGACGCCACGACGGAGTCGCCCGATCCCGAGAACGCGGGGACCTCGGCATGGTCGAAGGCCGGATCTCCGACCGCGAGGAGACCGGCTCCATGGGCATGTGCCCGAGAGCCGCGAACGATGTCGCGCTCGGTCGAGACGTAGTGGATCGTGGGCGGTACCTCCACCAGGTACCCACCGCTCCGGCCGGGAAGGGCCGCGAGTCCGACGAGGCTGATCGTTCCCACCGGAACGACCAAGACCAGGCGGGCATCGGCCAGCAGGCCGGCGAATGGGTCCCAGATCCGCGAACGGAGCGCCGAGCCGGCGGTCCGGCATTCGTCCTCGGCTCGTGCCGCGCCGCGCACGCCGCCCTTGGGCGGCGTGCCGGCGAGCGCCCGCCATCGGGCGATCAGGTGATCGATCTCGCTCGCGTCCCCGAGCGGAACCACGGCGAGGGCGCGGGTCGCCCCGACGACCATCGCCAAGTACGATCGGTCGCGGCCGCGACCATAGCCGACGTAGGAGACGAGCGCCGATCCTCTCGGGAGATGCGCCAGCACCCGGTCGAGTCCGGAGGCGGCATGGTCCAGTTCCGTCCGGAATTTCGAACTCCGCGCCGCGAGAACGCGCTCTCGCTCCTCGACCTCCGCGCGGGCCGGAGCGATGAGGTCGGGTGTTGGCGTGGGCGTGCCCGCGGAGGACCCGCGCACCAGGAGGTTCGCGAGCCTCCCGCGCGCCGCTTCCAGACGCCGCGCCGCGTCCAGGAGCTCGCCGGCTCCCTCCACCCAGCGCGCGCGCCCGCCGATCTCATCCAGGACCAGCGCGCGGGAGCGCACCTCCGAGTCCCAGAGCCTCCGAATGAGATCCTCGGAGCGAAGTCGGAGCGTGCCGGCGATGGCCGCAAACGCGATGTCCAGGCCTGTGTCCAGTTGCGCGGTCAGGGCGAGCGCCTGCCGTTCGGTGATGCCCGCGAGCGTGAGCCTCAGGTGGTCGCGATTCAGCTCGGCCGCCCGGAGCGCCGTCTCGAATGCGGCGAGGCTGTCGCCCGCGGCGAGGTCGAAGGACGCGAACTCGGCGAGCGTGCGCCCCATGTCCGGGTGGGCCGGCCCCGACGTGGAGCGGACCTGTTCGACGGCCTGTTCGTAATAGGCTCTCGCCCGCTCCCACTCGCCCCGCTCGCGCGCGACCATCGCGAGGCCGCGCAGCGTGATCCAGAGAAAGGACCGATCGGCCTCGGGGGCGCCGAGCTGGATCGCGAGGCTGCGCTGTAGCGCTTCCTCGGCCCGGTCCGGAGCGCCGCCCGCGAGGCGCAGCCAGCCGAGCTTGGTGAGCGGCAGGCAGAACTCCGTGTCCCGCGGATCGATGGCATCGAGGATCCGAACGGCCCGCTGAAGTGTCTCGATGGCGCGCGTCGCCTCTCCCGCGTCGTCGTACGCGCTCCCGAGCGACGTGAGCGCCCTGGCGAGTAGGATCTCCCGCCCCGCCGTCTCCTGTTCGTACAGGCGGACCGAGCGCTCCAGGAGCTCGATGGCTTTCGGGTAGTCCCCGATTTCGAGGTAGATCCCGCCCAGGTTGCTGCAGGACGAGGCGACGGTGGCCGGGTTGGGAGTCGGCGATTCCTCCCAGAGTCGGATCGCCTCGGCGTAGAGCGGGACGGCTCCCGCGAAATCTCCCATGGCGTATCGCAGCCCGGCGAGCGCGTCGATCCCCGCCGCGCGCTGCGGGTCGCCGGGTCCCAGAGCGATCTCCTCGATCGCGATGCCGCCCTCCATGTAGGGCAGCGCGGTGTCGTAATCCTCGAGGTCGGCGCACACGGAGCCCAGCGCGAGAAGGGTCTTGGCGATGCTCGGGTCGTTTCGTCCCAGCCCGCGTTCCTGGATCACGAGCGTCTCTTCGAGAATGGCGAGCGCGCGTCGCGGGTCCTGTCGAGCGCGGTGGAGCAACCCGAGATTGTGGAGGCTCGCCGCGACGCGCGGATCGTCCCGGCCGAATGCCCGCTCCTTGATCCGTAGCGCGCGTTCGCAGATCTCCAGGGCCTCGGGCTCCCCG
Source organism: Acidobacteriota bacterium (assembly GCA_035470985.1). GTDB lineage: Bacteria > Eisenbacteria > RBG-16-71-46 > SZUA-252 > SZUA-252 > SZUA-252. The sequence continues at coordinate 811 of DATIQI010000286.1, read as the reverse complement.
GATCGGCCGGTGCGTCGAAGGGCGATGGCGATCTCGTCCAGGATCTCCGCCGCCTCCACCGACTCTGGTCCGTGGTCGCGCTCCGCGTCGGCCAGGAGCGCGCGGGCCGCCCTCTCGGCCACGGAGGATCGGCCGGTCTTGTTCCAAATCCGAATCGTGTCCAAGGTCGGACGCGATTCGAGGGCCGCCCCGGTGTCGGCGGGCGCGCCACCGACTGCGGGCGCGCCGGAGACGCCGGCCGAGTCCGCGGCGATCGGGAGCGCGGCGCGCGCCGGACCGGCCATCGCCGCGCCGCCGGCGAGGAGGAGCGTGAGTCCGACGACGGCGAGTCTCGGGGCGAACGCCGGCCGACTGGGGGCGGGAGGCTCGGCGCGACCCCTCAGCGGACAGACGCGCTCCTCGGCGTCGCCCGACCAGACCCCTCGCATCCACCATCTCAGTTTCGACGCGTCGACCTCGACGGTTCCGTCCCCATGGATGCGGCCGACTTGATTGTTCGGCTCCTCCAGGCCCACCGTGCATTTGTTCAGACGCCCGTCCGCTCGGACGACGAACGAATTGGCCTTGGCCGCGTAGCAGACCGAGTCACGCGCGGCGGACGGAGTCGTCTTCAGCCCGAGTTCTCGCGCGTACCCGCGCAGCCGATCGAGGACTCCCTCGCATTCTCCGAGCTCGAGAAGCGGAAGACCCGAATCGACGGTCCCACGCGTACGGAAGAGGGCGCGGAGAAGGATCTCGTATCGGGGGTCCGATCCCACGCCGGCGGCGCAGAGACGCAGGAAGGCGGGAATGTCCTGGACGTTGTCCTGGG
>DATIQI010000285.1:0-14564 GCA_035470985.1 Acidobacteriota bacterium | reverse complement strand
ATCTCTCCGCGCGGATCTTCAACGTGCAGTTCCGGAAGATCGAGGACGCCGCGGTCTGGCACCCGACCGTCGAGGCGTACGAGGTGTACGACGGCAAGAAGCTGCTCGGGCGCTTCTTCCTCGACCTCCATCCGCGGGAGGGGAAATACCAGCACGCCGCCCAGTTCGGGATCCACAAGGGCGTGAAGGGCGTCCAGATTCCCGAAGCGGCGCTCGTCTGCAATTTCCCGGGCGACCGTGCGGGTGATCCGGGCCTGATGGAGCACAGCGACGTGCAGACGTTCTTCCACGAGTTCGGCCACCTGCTCCACTCGATCTTCGGCGGCGACGTGAAGTGGACCTCGCTCTCGGGAACGGGCGTGGAGCGGGACTTCGTGGAGGCGCCGTCCCAGATGCTGGAGGAGTGGATCTGGGATCCCACCGTGCTCGCCACGTTCGCGAAACACCACGAGACGGGGGAGCCGATCCCGGCCGCGATGGTGCAGAAGATGCGGCACGCCGAGACGTTCGGGCGCGGCATCGACGTGGCGTTCCAGCTCTTTCTGGCGAATCTCTCGCTGAACATCTACAACAAGGATCCGAAGGACGTGAACACGAGCGCCGTCGTGGCGAAGTACGAGCGCGAGCTCGTCCCCTTCCCCCCGATGGAAGGGACGCACATGCAGACGTCGTTCGGCCACCTGGACGGCTACTCGGCCGTCTATTACACGTATCAGTGGTCGCTGGTGATCGCGAAGGATCTCTTCAGCAAATTCGACAAGACGAAGCTCCTCGACCCGGCCATGCCGACGAAGTACCGGAAGACGGTCCTCGCGCCGGGCGGCTCGAAGCCCGCGGCGGACGTGGTCCGCGCGTTCCTCGGACGGGACTTCAACTACGACGCGTACGAGGCGTGGATTCGGGAGGGGACGGCGCCGAAGGCGAATTGACGCGGGCGGCCGCGCCGCCGGGCGCTCAGCGCTTGGCGGCGCGGTCGGCGCGGAGCGGGGTGAGCACTTCGCGCTCGAACCGCTCCGCGTCGAACGCCTTGTCGAGGTAGGGCAGGACCACTTCCTCCGTGGCGGTGAGGTGCCCCGCCACGAATCCCAAGAGTCCGTACGAGACGTGCATCAGGCGGCCCGAGGCCGCGCCCTGGGCGATGGCCTTCTCCAGGGCCTCCAGCCGCCGCGCGACGATCACGTGCTCGTGCCGCGCGGTCTCCGTGAGCTTCGACCCCTCCCCCGCCGCCCAGTCCGCCGCCGGATAGAGCGAATACTCCTCGGCGCGGAAATGGGGGACCATTTGGCGCTTCACGAGATCGACGACTTCGCGGGCCCAGGTCAGCTGCTCGAGCGTCTGCTGCTCGTGGAGCTTCTCGAGCCGCTCGCCCATCGCGTGGATCTGGGAGCGGAACTTGTTCAGCTCGGCGCGGAACGCCGCCGTCGCGGGCGCCGCGTTCGAATCGGCGGGTGCCATGGCCCGGGAGTCTCCGATCTTTCGCGCCCTCTGTCAACGGCCCCCCTCGGCCCGTGGCCCCGGCGGCGAACTCCCCCGTTGCGCTCCTCGCGACCCTGCCCTAGCCTCGAATGGATCGCCCGTTCGCAGTGTCCGCCTCCAAACCGGAGCCACCCGAATGAAGATCGCCATCGGCGCCGATCATGCCGGCTTCGCCCTGAAGGAGCGCGTCCGCGCGTATCTGGAGTCGCGGGGCCACGAGGTGCTCGACATGGGCACCACGTCCACCGAATCGACCGACTACCCCGCCTACGCCTTTCGCGTCGCGGAATCGGTCCGGGACGGGACGAGCGACCGGGGCGTCCTCGTTTGCGACTCGGGGAACGGGATCGCGATCGCCGCGAACAAGGTGGAGGGGATCCGCGCCGCCATCGCGGTGAACCCCGAGCACGCGGCGCTCACGCGCCGCCACAACGACGCGAACGTCCTCGTCCTCGGCTCCCTCATCCTGCCCCGCGACCTCGAGGAGGCCACCGTGGACGCGTGGCTCGCCGCCGAGTTCGAAGGCGGCCGGCACGCGCGACGCGTCGGGCAGATCACCGAATACGAACGAAATCACTCGCGCACCGGCGCCTGATCCGCTCCGGGCGCGCCGCGAAGTTCTCCGCGCTCGAAGGAGTTCCGACATGTCCGCCGCGCCCGCCGCACCCCGACAGACCGAGCAACCGGGTTCGCTCGCCGCGAGCTACCGCGACGCTCTCGATCAGCTGACGAACGAGCGGGCCGCCGCGCGGCTCTTCGATCGGGACGTCTCCCTCTGGAACGTGCCCCGGGAGCACCACGCCGTGATCCGCAACCGCCTCGGATGGCTCGACGCCCCGGCGTGGCTGGCCGAGCGCGGGAACGAGCTCCGGGCGTTCGCCGCGGGGATCCGCGCGGAGGGCTTCACGCGCGTTCTCCTCCTCGGCATGGGCGGCTCGAGCCTCGCGCCGGAAGTCCTGCAGCGGACGCTTCGCGCGGGCCCCGGCGCGCCGACGCTCGAGGTGCTCGACTCGACCGATCCCGCCGCGGTTCGCGGCGCCGTCGGACGCGGGCGTCTGGAGCGGACGCTGATCGTCGTCGCCAGCAAATCGGGATCCACCGTCGAGACGAGGTCGCAGTACCGGGCCCTGCGCGCCGAAGTGGACGGGGCGGGCCTGGCCGAGCCGGGGCGGAACTTCGTCGCCGTGACGGACGAAGGTTCGTCGCTCGACGCGCTGGCCGCGTCCGAGGGCTTCCGGGCGGTCTTCCGGAATCCTCCCGACATCGGGGGCCGGTACTCGGCGCTCTCCTACTTCGGCATGCTCCCGGCCGCGCTCCTCGGTCTCGACCTCGACGACGCCGTCGCGCGCGCCGCGCGCGCGCGCGAAGGATGCCGCGCCGCCTCCCCCGCCGCGAACAGCGCGCTTCGCCTCGGGGCGTTCCTCGCGGGCGCCGCGAAGGCGGGGCGGGACAAGATGACGCTCCTCCTCCCCGGAGCGCTCCGGCCCTTCGGGTACTGGGTGGAGCAGCTGGTCGCGGAGAGCACCGGCAAGGAGGGCCGCGGCATCGTTCCGGTCGAGGGAGAGCCGCTCGGCCCGGCGCACCACTACGGCGACGACCGCGTCTTCGTGTTCGTAACGCTGGAGGGCGCGCCCGATCCCGATCTCGACCGCCTGCGGGCCGACCTCGAGTCCGCCGGCGCGCCCTGCGTCCGGATCGCGCTTCCCGACCCCGAGGAGCTGGCGGGAGAGTTCTACCGCTGGGAGGCGGCGACCGCGTTCGCGGGGGCGCTCCTCTCCATCGATCCGTTCGACGAGCCGAACGTGCAGGAGAGCAAGGACGCGACCCAGCGCATTCTCGCCGCGCTGGCGCGCGACGGGCGGCTCCCCGAGGAGCCCGCGCGGACCACGGACGCGGGCATCGGCATCGCGGCCGGAGCGCCGGTCTGGGAGCGCCTCACCTCGGGGCTCACAGCGCATCCGAGTCTCGAGGCGGTGCTGCAGCGCTTCCTCGCGCTCGCGGCGCCCGACGACTACGCCGCCGTGCTCGCCTACGTGGAGCGGACCGCGGAGACCGAATCGGCCTTCGCGCTCCTCCGCCGCGCGGTCCGGAACGGAACGCACCTGCCGGTGCTCCAGGGATACGGCCCCCGCTACCTCCATTCGAGCGGCCAGCTCCACAAGGGCGGCCCGAAGTCGGGGCTCTTTCTCGTCGTCACCGCCGATCCGGAGCCGGATCGCGACGTCGCGATCCCCGGGAGCCCCTACACGTTCGGCCAGCTCCAGCGAGCCCAGGCGCTGGGCGACCTCGAGTCGCTGGCCGCGCACGGCAAGCCGGCCCTGCGGCTCCATCTCGGTACCGACGTGGCGGAAGGGCTTCGAAAGGTGAACGAGGCGGTCGAGCGGGCCGTCGCGGCGCGCGTCGGGTGAGGCCCCGCCGCCTCAGCGGCCGATGTGACCGAGGAACGAGTAGGCGATTTCCCACGCCTCCCCGCGGAGCGCGCTCCGTCCGGCGAAGGTCCGGCGCCACGTGAGCGAGATCTCCCCGCCGCCGCGGCCGAACGCGATCGTCGGCGCGATGCGATGCGCGTCCTGCCCGCCGGTCTCCGCCGCGAGCGAGGGGCCCGCCGATCCAGGCGCCCCGGTCGGGCCTCCCGATCCCGATTCCCCCACCCCTCGCGCGTCGACGCCGTCGTAGCGGACGCGTAGCGCCAGGAACGGCCAGGGCGACGCGCCCGCTTCGAGATCCCAGAACCACTCGCCGGGCGGCTTCCCGGAGCGCGCACGGTATCCTCCGCCCGCCTGCGCGTAGCCGCGCAGCGCGGGGAGGCCGGCTCCCAGCGAAACCGCGCCTGCGAAGGCGGCGGTCCCGGTTCCGATCCGCGGCGCGCCCGCTCGGCCGCCCGAGGCTCCCTCGATCGGGACGGCCACCGACGGCTCCACGGCGGCCACGAGCCGTCCCCGGGCGAGCGGCAGGCGAACGCCGAGCCGAACGTCCGGGACTCCGAACCCGACGCCCGAGAGATCCCCCGCGCCGCGGCGGCCGACGGCCCCCACGTCCGCGATCTTCACGAGCGCGTCCGCGACGAGGGTCACGTCCGATCCGATCCCGTACTCGGCGTAGAGCCCGCCGCCTGTCTCCCCGTAGCGGCCGCGCTCGTAGAACGCCGGGTCGAAGAGGGCGCGCGGCGTGCCGTCCACGGTGAATTCCTCGTCCCCTCGCACACGGAAGAGCGACGCCTTCGCGTAGATCTCCCCCGGCGCCCGGAGCCACGCGCCCGCGCCGCACGGAGCGGGGACGGCGAGGATCGACGCGGCGACGAGCGGGAGGAGCGGGAGGAGCGGGAGGAGCGGGAGAGCGGCGACGCGGCGAGGGAGACGGACGGGACTCGGTTGGCCCGGCTCGGGCGCCGCGGCCGCCGGCGCGGCTACGGCCGCGATCAGGGCGTCGTGCCGAGACGCGCGCGCACCGGGGCCCAGCGCTGCTGCTCGCACGGGAGCCCGGCGTCCAGCCCCATCGCGGAGACCTCGGCGCGCACCGCGTCGAGCCGCTTCGGGACCTCGAGCGCCTTGCCGTCCGCGCGCTCCCAGTAGGCGATCGGGGCGGCCGCGACGGGCGGCAGGAAGGTCTCGATCGCCATCGGGTATCCCTCCGACTTGATGCCGATGCGGGAGAGATAGAGGAGCGTCAGCTTGTCGGCGTCCGATTCCCATTCGCGAGGAAAGCCCTCGTAGCCGCGAAGCGCCTGCGCCGCTCGGGCGACCGCCGCGGTCCGATCGGTGGTGTCCAGGATCTCCCGGATGCCGTTCGCCCCCACCCCGTCGGCGGCTTCGATCGCTTTCGCGGGGTGCCCCAGCGCCGCGTGGGCCAGCATGTGAGCCAGTACGGCCGCGACCTCGCACTGGGACCTCAGTTGGCGAAGGAGCCCGACCGAGAGGTAATTGTAGCCGCCGGGGAGAACGACGCCCCGGGGCGCGTCGCCGCGCAGGAGCCGGAAGGAGTAAGGAATGGTCGGCCGATCCGACAATCTGGCAAGCTTTTGCCCGATTTGGTTCACGTAGTCTAGAACGGGCTTGTCGATGTAGAGGCTCTCGGAGTCCTCGAACGCCGTGACGAGGCGCGCGCCGAGGACCCGCTCCTGCGCGTCGTCCATGACGAGCGGCTTCTGGGTCGCCCGCCGGGCGGACGCGCAGCCGCCGAGCGCGATGATGGCGGCGAGCAGGAGGACGACCGGGAGGATCGCTGGGGCGTGGGGCTTCGATCGTAGGCGCACCCCGGCACGCTAGACCGGATTCGCCCCCGGGTCAACCTCCGGCCCGCGGGGTACGGACCTTGCCCCTCCGTAGGGCATGCGGCATCATCGGGATCTGACGCCTCGTGGACCATGCCGGTAAAGGAGGTAGGGATGCCTGCTCGGAAGAAGACTCGCCGCCCCGCGTCGAAGTCGGCGCGCCGCGCGACCGCCCCGAAGCGAACGAAAGCAGCGAAGCGGAAGGCCGCCCCCAAGCGCGCGGCCAAGCGGCCCGCCAAGAAGCCGGCCGCGCGACGCACGGCGAAACCGGCCGGAGCGGCTCGGCACCAGAAGGCGCCGGCGGCCGCCCCGCCGCCGACGGCCGCGGCGAACGCGGTCGGGTTCCTCATGCAGCACCTGGACTACACGACGCACGATCCCGACGCCGTCCGGCGCTTCTACGTCGAGACGCTCGGATTCGCGGAAGCGAACCACGATCCCAGCTTCAACTATCTCTACGTCCGGACGGGCGCCACCTCGAGCCTCGGCTTCATGCCGCCGATGCCGGGCATGGGCGCGCCGAGTCCCGTGAAGGAGCCGACGATCTACATCATCGTCGAGGACGTCGACCGGACGTACGCCGACCTCTCGATGAAGGGCGTCCACTTCGAGGGGCCGCCCGCGGACATGCCGTGGGGACACCGCGTCGTGAGCACCAGCGACCCCGAGGGGCGCCGCGTGATGCTCGCCACCGTCACCATGACGAACGGATAGGAGACGACTCCATGAAGGAATCCCCCGCCGTCGCGCTCCACCGCCTGGGCCAGAGCCTCTGGCTCGACACGATCAGCGACGGACTGATCACCTCGGGCGAGCTGGGCCGTCTCGCTTCGGAGGGCGCCGTCTACGGCGTCACGTCGAATCCGACGATCTTCAAAGGCGCGATCGGCGGGGGTCGCTTCGGCTATCCCGAGGCCATCGCCCGGCTCGCGGCCGAGGGACGGTCGCCCGAGGCGATCTACGACACGCTCGCGGCGCACGACATCACGCGCACCGCGGACATCTTCGCCCCCGTCTACGAGCGGGGCACGGGACGCGACGGCTTCGTGAGCCTCGAGGTTCCGCCGGAACTGGCGCACGACACCGACGCGACCGTCGCCGAGGCGCGGCGCCTCTGGTCGCTCGTCTCCAGGAAGAACCTGCTCGTGAAGGTGCCGGGGACGCCGGCCGGCATCGCCGCGGTCGAGACCCTGATCGCCGGCGGAATCAGCGTGAACGTCACGCTCATCTTCTCCCGGTCCCAGTACGCCTCTGTCGCGGCCGCCTTCACCCGCGGCGTCGAGGCGCGACTGGCGTCCGGCGCGCCGCTCGACGGGCTCCACTCCGTGGCGAGCGTCTTCGTGAGCCGCCTCGACACGGCGGTGGACAAGGAGCTGGAGGCTCGCGCCGCCGCGGCCTCCCCGGCGGAGCGGACGCGGCTCGAGAGCCTGCGCGGAGCCGCGGCGGTGGCCAACGCCTTCGACATCTGGGAGGAGTACCGCGCGCGCTTCTTCGGAGACGCCTACCGCCCCCTCCAGGCCCGCGGCGCCCGGCCCCAGTGGCTCCTCTGGGCGAGCACCGGCACGAAGAACCCCGCCTACTCCGACGTGAAGTACGTGGAGGAGCTGATCGGGCCCGACAGCATCAACACGGTCCCGCGCGAAACGCTCGACGCGTGGCTCGATCACGGACGGGTCGAAGGGAACCGGCTCGACCCGCGCGTCGAGACGGCGCGCGCCACGCGCGCGGCCTTCGCCGACGCGGGCATCTCCCTGGAGCGGCATTGCGCGAAGCTCCTCGACGACGGCGTGGAGTCGTTCGCGCAGTCGTTCCGCGAGATGATGGACACCATCCGCGAGCGTTCCGCCGCGCTCGCGCCGCGGCGCTAGGCCGCCCGGAGGCGCGATGGAGATCGGATTCGTCGGACTCGGCCGCATGGGAAAGAACATGGTGCTTCGCCTCCTCGGAGGCGGGCACCGGGTGGTGGGGTGGGCGCCCTCGGCCGGCACGGTCGCCGACGTGGCGCGTTCGGGCGCGGTCGGCGCGGCGAGCCTTTCCGATCTCGTCGCGCGGCTCGACGAGCGCCCGCGCACCGTCTGGACGATGGTCCCGTCGGGCGACGCGACCGAGGAGACGATCCGCAACCTCGCCTCGCTCCTCGCGCCGGGCGACACGGTGGTGGACGGCGGCAACTCCTACTACAAGGACTCGGTGCGGCGCGCCGCCTACCTCGCCGAACGGAAGATCGACTTCGTGGACGCCGGCACGTCGGGCGGCGTCTGGGGGCTGGCCAACGGCTACTGCCTCATGGTGGGCGGGAGCGAGTCGGTCTGCCGGCGCCTCGAGCCGCTCTTCACGACGCTCGCCCCTCCCGACGGATACGCCCGCGTCGGCGCCAACGGGGCCGGGCACCTCGTGAAGATGGTCCACAACGGAATCGAGTACGGCATGATGCAGGCGTACGCGGAGGGCTTCGAGATCCTCCAGGCGTCGCCCTACGGGCTCGACCTCGCCCGCGTCGCCGCCCTCTGGCGGAACGGCAGCGTCGTTCGGTCGTGGCTCCTCGACCTCGCCGCCGAGGCGCTGCGGGAGGATCCTTCGCTGGAGCGGGTGGCCGACTACGTCGAGGACTCGGGCGAGGGGCGCTGGACCGTGATCGAATCGGTCGAGCGCGCCGTCCCCGCGCCGGTGCTCGCGCTCGCGCTCCAGGCTCGCTTCCGCTCGCGCCAGGAGTCGTCGTTCCAGGGCCGCCTCCTCGCCGCGCTGCGGAACAAGTTCGGCGGCCACGCGGTGAAGCAGGCGTGACGCCGGGACCGGCGGCCGCGGCCACGCCGGCGACCCCCGGCGCCAATCCCCTCCGCGAAGGGAGCCTCACGCTTCGCGCTCCCGATCCCTGCACCTTCGTCGTCTTCGGCGCCACCGGCGATCTCACGCACCGGAAGCTCGTCCCCGCCCTCTTCGCCCTCGCGCGCGAGAAGGCGCTCCATCCGAAGAGCGCGGTCGTCGGCTTCGCGCGCCGCCCCTGGAACGACGAAGCGTTCCGTGCCGCCGCGCGGCCGGACGGGACGGACGACGAGAACCGCGAATGGCCGCGCTTCGCCTCGTCGCTCTTCTACCGGACCGGATCGTTCGAGAACCCGGACGACTTCGCCTCGCTCCGCGACTACCTCCAGGCGCTCGAGCGGGAGCGCCGGACTCCGGGCCACCGCGTCTTCTACCTGGCGACGCCCCCCGACGCCTACCCCGCCATCCTCGAAGGGCTGCGCGGCGCGGGCCTCGTCCATCCCCATGGGGATCCGTCGCGCTGGTCGCGCGTGATCGTGGAGAAGCCGTTCGGCCACGACTTCGCGTCGGCCCGCGCCCTGAACGAGCAGGTTCACGCATCCTTCGACGAGCGCCAGGTCTTCCGGATCGACCACTACCTCGGGAAGGAGACGGTGCAGAACATCCTCGTGCTCCGCCTCGGCAACGGCATCTTCGAGCCGCTCTGGAACAACCGATTCGTGGACCACGTCCAGATCTCGGTCGCGGAGGCCGTCGGCGTGGAGGGGCGCGCGAACTACTTCGAGAAGGCGGGCGTGGCGCGCGACATGCTCCAGAACCACATGCTCCAGCTCCTCACCCTCACGGCGATGGAGCCCCCGTCGCGTTTCGAGGCGGACGCGGTGCGCGACGAGAAGGCGAAGGTGCTCCGCGCGCTGGCGCCGCTGCGCCCAGAGCAGGTCTCCGCGCGGACGGTTCGGGGGCGTTACGAGGCCGGCGCGGTCGCGGGGAACGCCGTGCCGGGCTACCTCGAGGAGCCGGGCGTGAACCCGCGCTCGCGGACCGAGACCTACCTGGCCGCCAAGCTGGAGGTGGACAACTGGAGGTGGGCGGGCGTTCCCTTCTACGTCCGCTCCGGGAAGCGGCTCGCGAAGCGGGCGACCGAGATCGTGATCGCCTTCCGCCATCCGCCCTACGCGCTCTTCCGGTCGGCCGGCTGCGCGTCGCTGGAAGCGAACGTGCTTCGCCTGCGCATCCAGCCCGACGAGGGGATCTCGCTCTCCTTCGGCTCCAAGTCGCCGGGCCAGGAGCTCCACATCGACCCCGTCCGGATGGACTTCAACTACCTCACGTCGTTCGGCGCCGATCCCCCGGACGCGTATCAGCGCCTCCTCCTCGACTGCAATCTCGGCGACCCGACCCTCTTCGCGCGGCGCGACGAGGTGGAACTGGCGTGGGAGCACGTGGACGCCATCACGGCGGGCTGGGAGTCGGGCGAGCCGCCCATCGAGGGATACGCCGCGGGCTCCTGGGGCCCCTCCGAAGCCGAGCACCTCCTGGCCCGCGACGGGCGGCGGTGGTACCGGATCTGAAACCGGTCCTCCTCCTCGGCCCGGACGGCGAACGCCCCTTCAGCGACGCGGCGATCGAACGGGAGCTGCGCGCCATGTGGAAATCGGCCGCGCCGGAGCGTGGCGCGCTCTATCGCGCCGCGCTCGCGAACGTGATCGCGCCGCTCGACCCCGATCCCCGCGATCCGCTCGACCCCGTCCTGGTGGAGCTGACGCGCCGCCATCCGTCGCGCCTCTTTCGGATCGAGCACACGCCGGGCGGCGGCGCGTCCGCGGCCGGCGGCGCCCGCCCCGAGGGCGGCGCTCCGATCCGCGCGCGCGCGACGGCGCTCTGCCACGTTCGTCCCGGCGGCGGCGGGCTCGTCTGCAGCGAGCAGATCGTCCTCACGGCGGATCGGGGCGCGGCGTCGCTCGTTCCGAGCGCGGTCGCTTCGCTCCTCGTCGGCGACCTCCCCGTGATCCTCCTGCGGCTCGACCGGGAGCGCGATCCCGCGCGCGACGCGGCGCTCGAGGCGATTTCGGACATCATTCTCGAGGACAGCGCCACGCGCGACGACGCCGAAGCGATGGCCCGGCTCTGGAGACGCGCGGCCGGCGACGGCGCGGGCCGCGTCCGGGACATCGCGTGGGCCCGCCTCATGCCTTGGCGGGAGATCCTGGCCGAGGTCTTCGACCAGCCCGCCGCCGCCGCCGCCGCGGGCGAGATCCAGGACGTGGCCATCCACCACGGCGGCGCGGCGCCCCCGGCCGGGGCGTGGCTCCTCGCGGGATGGCTGGCGTCGCGCCTCGGGTGGGCGCCGCGGGGACGAAGCGGCCGACGCTTCCGATTCGACGGAAGGCGCCGCCCCGTGAGCGTTTCCTTCGAGCGGGACGAGGACGTGCACGAGCCGGTCACGACGGCGGTCCGCGTCCGCTCCGGCACGCCGGCGCCGCTCGACGTCCGGATCGCCCATCGCGGCCGCGACGCGACGGCCACGCTGGAATTCCTGGCGCCCGCGCCCCGGACGCTGGAGCGCGCGTTCCGCTACCGCGAGCTCGCCGCCTGCCTGATCGGCGAGATCCACCGCCACGAGCCGAATCGAACGATGGAGCGATCGGCGGAGATCGCCGCCTCGCTCGTCGCCATGCCGAGCGGATCGTGAGCGAGCGGATCGTCCTCGCCGCGGACGCCGGCGGCACGAAGACCAACCTCGCGCTCCTCCCAGTGCGCGGCGGAGGCGCCGTCGGCCCGCCGCTCGCCGTCGCGGGGCACCGTTCCGCCGACTTCCCGTCCCTCGAGGCGATGATCGACGCGTTTCTCGCCTCGAACCGAAAGCGGCTGGAGGGCCCGATCGCGGCGGCGACCGTGGGATTCGCCGGGGCGGTCTCGGGAGGCCGCGGCGAGGGGACGAACGTCCCCTGGTCGGTCGAGGCCGCCTCGCTGGCCCGTCACCTGGGGCTCTCCCGCGTCGGTCTCGTGAACGATCTCGTGGCGACCGGCTACGGCGTCGCCGCGCTCGGGGCGGCCGACCTGGCGCCGCTCCTCCCGGGCCGCGCCGATCCCGATGGAAACGCCGCCGTGCTCGCGGCCGGGACGGGGCTCGGCGAGGTCCTGCTCGCGCGCGTCGGCGGCGATCTCGTTCCCGTCGCCTCCGAAGGGGGACACGCCGATTGGGGACCCCGAAGCGACGTCGATCTCGAGGTCTGGACGGCGATGCGGACGCGTCACGGGCGGGTCAGCGTGGAGCGCGTCCTCTCGGGTCCTGGCCTCGCGAACGTCGCCGAAGTCGTTCACGCGCGAAGCGGCGCCGCGGCCCCCTGGGACGACCATCGGCGCGAAGCCGCCGGGGGCGACGACGATCTCCCGAGCGTCGTGTCGCGAAACGGGCTTTCCGGCTCCTGCCCGGCGTGCGCCGAGGCGCTCGGCGCCTTCGTCGCCATCTTCGGCGCCGAAGCCGGGAACGTGGCGCTGCGTGGACTCGCCACCGCGGGGGTCTACCTCGGCGGCGGCATCGCGCCGCGCCTCCTCGAGGCGCTTCGAAGCGAAGCGTTCGAGCGGGCCTTCCGGGACATGCCGCCCCACGTGCCGCTCCTCGCGACGATCCCGGTCTGGGTCATCCTGGACGACCGAACCGCGCTCTGGGGCGCGGCCCGCCACGCGGCTCGTTCCCTTCCCTAGCCCCGCCGACCGCCCGGTGCCCTTGCGGCTCCGGGGGGTGGCGTCTATACTCGCTGCGTTCCGAAGTGCCGTTGCCGTCCCACGTTAGCATGATTGGAGCCGCCATGCGTCTCACACCCCGCGTGCGCGAGATTCTGTCCTGGTACTCCGCCGACAATCCAGGCGTGAAGGCCAATCTCGCCCGCATGTTGATGCACGGAACCACGTCCGGCACGGGCCGGATGGTGATTCTGCCCGTGGACCAGGGCTTCGAGCACGGTCCCGCCCGCTCCTTCGCCCCGAATCCCGCGGGCTACGACCCCCGCTACCATTTCGAGCTGGCGATCGAGGCGGGCTGCAACGCCTACGCTGCGCCGCTCGGATTCCTGGAGGCCGGCGCCGCCGACTTCGCGGGCGAGGTGCCGCTCATCCTGAAACTGAACAATCACGACGTCCTCCACGACGAGAAGGACCCCCTCTCGGCGGTGACCGGAAGCGTGAACGACGCGCTCCGCCTCGGCTGCGCCGCGATCGGCTTCACGATCTACCCCGGTTCGGCCCACGCGGGGACGATGTACGAGCAGATCCGCGACCTGGCCGAAGAGGCGAAGATGGCGGGTCTGGCGGTCGTGGTCTGGTCCTATCCGCGCGGCACCGATATCAGCAAGGCGGGCGAGACGGGGATCGACGTCGTCGCGTACGCCGCTCAGATCGCCGCCCAGCTCGGCGCCCACCTGGTGAAGGTGAAGCTCCCCTCCGACCACATCGAGCAGGAGGAGGCGCGAAAGGCGTACGTGAAGCACGCCATCCCGATCGCCACGCTGGCGGAGCGCGTGCGCCACGTCGTCCAGTCGACGTTCGACGGCCGGCGGATCGTGATCTTCTCGGGCGGGGCGAAGAAGGAGAACGACGAGGAGGTCCTGAACGAGGCGAGGGCGATCCGCGACGGCGGCGGCTTCGGGTCGATCATCGGGCGGAACTCGTTCCAGCGGAAGAAGCCCGACGCGGTGAAGCTCTTGAGGAGCATCATGGGGATCTACACGGGCGAGACGAAGTAGCCTTCTTCGAAACCGAAACGAAAACGGCCCCCGCGGCGCCGATCGCGGGGGCCGTTCGTTTCGCGCGGCGGGCTAGTGCCCCGGCTCCGCCTGCTCCTTCGTCGGAGGGTTCTTCAGCAGCCAGCCGCCGTAGAGGTACCCCAGCACGCCGAGCACGCCGACGAGCAGAACGATCGCCACGAGGACGCGGCGGAGCCGCGCCGGCGACGACGCGGCGGACGGAGCGGCGGACGGAGCGGCGGACGGAGCGGGCGTGTTCAATTCGCCTCCTTGGCCGGAACCGGGAGCGCCCGGTTCGGATCGCGCGGGAAGAGCTGGTAGGAGAGCATCAGCTCGTTGACGTGGATCGGCGTCCGCGGCGAGAGCGCGAAGTAGACCGGAAGCTTCACGGTCTCGCGCGGGCCGAGCGACTGGTCGTCGAAGCAGAAGCACTGCATGAGCTGGAACTCGCGCGCCGCCTCGGGGGGCGCGATCGAGTGGACGGCGCGGAAGAAGACCGAATCGTCGCTCATGTTCGTGAAGGTGTACTCCAGATGCACCGGCTTCCCGATCTTCGCGTCGACGTTCGGATCGTTCGGCCCGAAGCGGACCGGAAGCCCGCTCGCCACCGTCCCCATGAACTTCACGTGGACGACACGGGTGGACATCGGTCCGGTCGCGCTCGACTCGTCGAACGACGGATCCTTGGAGCCCGCCTTGGACGATCCCGCGATGCCGAACCGCTGGCAGAGAAGCTTGAAGAGGGGCACGTTCGCGTAGGCCACCGAGAACATGACGAGCACCACGGAGGCGAGTCCGATCCCGAGGAGCGCGTTCCGGCTCGGTCGCTTCATGGCGTCCCTACGAGAGGAACCCGGCGATCGGGACGCGCCAGATGGCGTCCGCGATGATCCCGAGGAAGAGCGCGAAGAGGTAGACGATCGAGTAGCCGAAGACGTCCCACGCGCGCTCCACGCTCGCGGCCCGGCGGGCCCGGACGGCCTTCCAGACGAAGAGCGCGCCGAGCGGGAGCGCCACGGCGGCCAGGATCAGGCCGCCGGCGTTCAGGAACGGCATCACGACCGTCAGGAGGACCAGCGCCACGCTGTACCAGACGATCTGGCGGAAGGTCTCGGCCTCGCCGCGCACGATCGGGAGCATCGGGATCTTCACCTTTCGGTAGTCGTCCCGCACGCAGACCGCCAGGGCCCAGAAGTGCGGCGGGGTCCAGAGGAAGATCACGAGAAACATGAGGACCGGCGGCAGCGCCAGCGTCCCCGCCCCGGCGGCCCAGGCGATGACCGGGCCCATCGCGCCCGCCGCGCCCCCGA
>DATIQI010000284.1:0-3639 GCA_035470985.1 Acidobacteriota bacterium | reverse complement strand
GCCCGCGTGCTGCCGTGAGGTGACCGCCGTCAGTTTGACCTGCGGGTGACCAAGGAGGAGTTTGACCAGAACTTCGCCGGAATAACCCGACGCGCCGACAATGCCGACATTCATGAAGGTGAGGTGGTAGAGATATGAATTCCCCGGGGGGAATCGAGCAGTTTCGTGTTGCGCCCGGCCCAAAGAAAAAAGCGGAGGCCGCGAGGCGCTCCGCTTGGGTGAATCGTGATTCCAGGCCAGCGCTTAGCGCTTGGAGAACTGGAAGCGCTTGCGGGCGCCGGCCTGTCCGTACTTCTTGCGCTCCTTCATGCGGGAGTCGCGGGTCAGGAATCCTTCCTTCCCCAGCGGTCCGCGAAGCGCCGGATCGGCGATCTGCAGCGCGCGCGCGACGCCGAGCGCGATCGCGCCGGCCTGGCCGGCGTGACCGCCGCCGTGCACCGCCGCGACGACGTCGAACTTGTCGGCCAGATTCGAGGTGACGAGCGGCTCGACGGCCGTGCGGCTCAGCGAGATCCGCGAGAAGTACTTCTCGAGATCGACGCCGTTCACGGTGCGCTTGCCCCCGCCCGGCATGAGCCGAACGCGCGCCACGGACGTCTTACGCCGTCCGGTGGCCCTGTAGGTGGTCGCCAGAGTCACTCACCTCCCATCGTGCTGCCGGCGATCGGCAGCGGCTTCGGCTGCTGAGCGGTGTGCGGATGCTCGGCGCCAGCGTAGATCTTCAGCTTCTTCATCATCGCGCGCCCGAGCCGGTTGCGGGGCATCATCCCCTTCACCGCGAGACGGATGATCTCCTCCGGCTTCTCCTCCTGCAGGTCGCGGTACCGGGTCAGCGTGTGGCCGCCCGGATAGAGCGAGTGCCGGAAGTACATCTTGTCGTCTCGCTTGCGTCCCGTGACGCGCACCTTGTCGGCGTTGATCACGATCACGTGATCGCCCACGTCCAGATGCGGCGAATAGGTCGGCTTGCGCTTGCCCTTGAGCACGCTCGCGACTTCCGTGGCGAGGCGCCCGAGGATCAGCCCCTCGGCGTTCACCACGAACCAGTCGTGATGAATCTCCGAGGCGCGTACGGAGTACGTGCCCATCGATCGAACCTCCAAAATGGTACTGGGGATGTCGAAACGCCAAAGACTACCAGCAGTTAGGCAGGCCTGTCAACGCCGGCGAGGCGGGCCGCCGCGCCGGGGGCCGGCCGGCGCTCCGGCGGGCCGGCGAATCGCGGGAACGCCTTGCATACCAGTCGGTTCAGGCATGGAAGCGCGCCGCCAGCCGCGTCCAGTCGGCGGGCGAGAGCCGCGCGAGCAAGCTCCAGCGTCCCTCCCCGTCCGGCCGGATCAGGAGGACGTCCCCTTCCCGAAGCTCGTCCCGCTCGAGGTGGAGGAGCGGCAAGTAGGGGTCCTGGTGGGTGACCAGGACGAGGATCCTCCCGTCGGTCCGCGGCGTGGCGAGCCAACCGATCCGTACCTCGCGGCTCGCGGGCGACTTCACGAAGAGGTGCGACGTGGTGTCGGCCGAACCGAACGCGATCTCGGCCGTGTCGCGGCAGCGGTACATCGGGCTCGAGCGAACGGGCCCGATCGGGAGCCCGAGGGCGCGGACCGCTCGTCCGATCGAATCGGCCTGGGCCCGTCCGAGCGCGCTCAGGTTCCGTTGCGCCGACCGAACGGCGACGTCCACGAGCGACGCGTCGCGCTGACCCCGGTCGGTCGCGGCGTGGCGGACCAGCATCACGAGATCGCCGCGGCGGAGGAGGTCCACGACCACCGAGTCGGGCGGCGACTCGCTCCACGCCGAGCGCGCGGGAGGCGCGGCGGCGACGACGAGGACGAGGGGAACGAGCAGGACGAACGAGGCGCGGAGGGCGCGGGCCGGCGCGGATCGAACCGACGCTCCGGCGGCTTCCCAACGAAGCATCAGGGCGAGCGCGAGCGGGCTCACGTACGAACCCGCCCGCTCGATGAATTCGAGAACGGGAAGGAGGGGCGGCAACCCGCTCACCGGATAGAGCAACTCGGTCCCCACCTTGAACACGGTCACGAACGCGAGAAGGAGCGGCGAGGGTCGAAGGAGGACCCAGGCGCCGAGCCCGATCTCGAACCAGCCGACGGCGGCGAGGAACGGGATCGGCCCGAGGGGATCGGACCCCACGCCGACCGAGGCCCAGTGTCGCGCCAGGATCTCCTTCTGCTGGATCGCGGCGTAGGCCCCATGCCCCACCAGGCAACACGCGGTCGTGATCCGAAGCGTCCAGGCGAAGAGGCCTTGGCCGGCGCCGGGAAGCCTCCATTCACGGACGCGCTCGAACCACGCGCGCGGCGCGCGCGGCGGACCCGCCAGGAGGAGAAGCGCGAGGGGCATGCCGAAGTTACCGGCCCGGTCGAGCACCTCCCACCACGATTCGCCGGTCAGCGGGCGAAGGAGCGCGGTCCAGAGTCCCCAGACGCCGCCCCAGAGAAGGACGGCGCGGTTCGGAGCGAAGAGAACAGCCAGCGCGATGAGGTAGTCGTGCGCGCCGATGTACGGGAGGAGGTCGCGCCCTACGTCGGGAGGGATTCCGACGAAGCCGAGGTACGGAACGAAGGACGCCTTCTGGAGAAATCCGTACGTGCCATGGCCGAGAAAATCGAGGACGAACCCGATCCGGAGGATCCAGTGGAGGGCGTCGACCTGATGTCGGGAGAAAACGGGTCCCTGGGTTTGGTGCATACGTGCGCGGTTGGACGCTCCGGACCCGGCGGTCGGCTCGTGGCCCGGCGGCGAAGGCGCGTCATCGGCCGGGCTCGTTGCATCGTTGGAAGAGTTCTCCCGGGGTACGGTTGGAGCCGAACTCGGTGACGACGGCCGTCACCAATTCGTGGGGCGTGACGTCGAACGCCGGGTTCTCGGCGAGGACTCCTTCGGGAGCCGTGGGAACTCCCGCGAACGCAGTGACTTCCGAGGAATCCCTCTCCTCGACTCGAATGTCGGCGCCGGTCGCGCTCGCGGCGTCGAGCGTGCTCGTCGGGGCGACGACGACGAACGGAATTCCCGACGCGCGCGCGGCCAGGGCGAGCGCGTAGGTGCCGATTTTGTTCGCGACGTCGCCGTTCCGAGCGATCCGGTCGGCGCCGACCAAGACTCCCTCGATTCCCCGCCGCTCGATCGTGTAGGCCGCGGCCCCGTCCGTGACGAGACGCGTCTCGACGCCCGCGCGGCGGAGCTCCCAGGCGGTCAGGCGCGCGCCTTGAAGGAGGGGCCGTGTCTCGGTCGCCCAGACCTCGATGCCCCCCTCGCGCCGCCGGTGGAGTTCCAGGAGCACGCCGAGCGCCGTCCCGCCGCCGCCGGTCGCGAGTCCCCCCGTGTTGCAGTGCGTGAGGAACCGCGTCGCGCGCGGGAAGAGCGCCGCGCCGTGCCGCGCCATCGCCGCCGAGGCTTCCAGGTCCTCCCGCCAGATGGCGAGCGCCTCGGCCTCCAGACGCTCGGCCCACGCGGCGCCGCCCGGCTCGCCCTCGGCCCCCGCGTCGCGCGCCACGCCCGTCATCCGCGCGCAGGCCCACGCGAGATTCACGGCGGTCGGTCTCGACGCGCGAAGGAGCGCGGCCGCCCGCTCCAGCCGAGCCAGCGCTCCGGGCCCCGCTCCGTGCGTGCGTCCCTCCC
>DATIQI010000283.1:0-3368 GCA_035470985.1 Acidobacteriota bacterium | reverse complement strand
TGGTGGTCGTCGGCCCATAGCTGATCGCCGTGGCTTCCGGGCGGATTGCCCGCCGGGCGGTCAAACCGCCCGCGCGGGCCGTGCTATGCTCGCGCCGATGAGCGCCACCGTCCGCACCATGTTCGCCTCCATCGCCCGCTCGTACGACCGCGCGAACCAGGTCCTCTCGTTCGGGCTCCACCATCGGTGGCGGCGCCGCGCGGTGCGGGAGAGCGGCGCCGTGGCGGGCGATCGCGTGCTCGACTGCGCCACCGGGACCGGCGACCTGGCGCTCGAATTCCGCCGCGCCGTGGGCGACGCCGGCGACGTGATCGGCACCGACTTCTGCGAGGAGATGCTCTCGTTCGGGCCCGAGAAGTCGGCCCGCGCGGGGCTCCCCGTCCGATTCCAGGTCGCGGACGTCCTGGCGCTCCCGTTCGGGGACGGAGCGTTCGACGTGTCCTCCGTCGCCTTTGGGATCCGCAACGTGGACGACCCCGAACGGGGCGTTCGCGAGATGGCGCGCGTGGTCCGTCCCGGCGGCCGCGTGGTGGTGCTCGAGTTCGGCCAGCCGGGCGGCGCGCTCTTCGGTCCCGTCTATCGCTGGTACAGCCGCCACGTCCTCCCGCGCGTCGGGGGATGGCTGAGCGGCGACCGGGGAGCCTACGAGTATCTCGACCGGACCTCGTCGCGCTTTTCGGCCGGCCCCGCGTTCGCGGGCCTGATGGAGGGGACCGGCGCCTTCGCGAGCGTCCGCGCCCTGCCGCTCACGGGCGGCGTGGCGTACGTGTACGTCGGCGTGGTGGGCGCGCGCGAGGCCGACGCGGCGGAGGAGCGGCGGTGAGCTTCTCCTTCACGACGAACGTCCGCTTCCAGGACATCGACCCCGCGGGCGTCCTCTTCTTCGGGCGGATCTACGACTACCTCCACCTCGCGTACGAGGAGTTCTGGGCGTCGGCGGGCGTGGATCGGGCCTGGTTCTTCGCCGGGGCGCCCTTCCTCGTGCCGATCGCCCACAGCGAGGCCGACTACAAGGGGCCGATCCGGCACGGGGAGGCGATCACGGTCGCGATCGAGGTGGAGAAGGTGGGGCGCGCGTCGTTCGCGCTTCGCTATCGCGTGACGGGGCCGGGCGGCGCTTCGGACGTGCGCGTCCTCGCGCGCACCGTGCACGCCTTCACCACGCGCGGGGAGGGCGGCGGCCTGAAGCCGATCGCGATCCCCGAGGATCTACGGGTGTTTCTGCTTCGCCACCTCGTCGAGGAACCGGTCGCGAGCGACGCGCCGTAGGAGCTTCCCGCCGGCGCTGCGCGGCAGCGCGTTCACGATCATCGCGTGGCGCGGGAGCTTGAAGGGAGCGAGCGAAGCGCCCGCGTGCGCGCGGAGCTCGTCCAAGCCGACCGTCGCACCGGGGCGAAGCGCCACGACCGCCACCACCTCCTGACCCCACTCGGTGGAGGGCATCCCCACCACGCACGCTTCCGCCACCGCGGGGTGCGCCTCGAGGACCCCTTCGACCTCCGCGGGCGACACGTTCTCGCCTCCCGTGACGATCCGGTCGAGCCGCCGGTCGAGCACCACGAGCCGTCCTTCTTCGTCCACCCGTCCGATGTCTCCCGTCAGGAGCCACCGGCCGCGAAGCCGCGCGGCGTTCGCCTCGGGATCGCCCAGGTAGCCGGCCATGACGGTCGGGCCGCGCACGGCGATCTCCCCCTCCTCGCCCGCGGGAACCGGCCGGCCCGCCTCGTCCCGGATCTCGACGCGGGTGAAGAGGAGCGGCGCGCCCGCCGTCGCGAGGCCGCGCGGCCAGTCGGCCGGGGAGAGGGTCGTCACCTGCGAAGTCGCCTCCGTGAGGCCGTAGGTCGGGAGGGCGCGAAGGCCGAGCGCCGCCGCCTCCTGGAGGAGCGGCGTCGCGATCGGCCCGCCCCCGATGAGCGCGGCGCGAAGGGTCGCGGGGAAGGGCCGGTCGCCGCGCGCGCGGAGGAGCCGCGCCAGCATCGTCGGGACGAGGGAGACGAGCGTGACGCCCTCCTCGTCGATCGCCCGGTTCACCGCGTCGGCGTCGAAGCGGGCGTGGAGCGCCACCGCCGTTCCATACGCGAGGCTCCGGGTCACGATGGAGAGCCCTCCGACGTGGTGGAGCGGAAGGCAGCAGAGCCAGAGGTCGCCGGGGACGACGCCGAGATTCCGCGCCGACGCGAGCGCGCTCCAGAGGAAATTGCCGTGCGTCAAGACCACGGCGCTCGGCGCCCCCGACGTGCCCGAGGTGAAGACGACGGCGGCGGGCGCGTCGAGGCGCCGCGCCGGCGGCACGGCGTCGGGGAGAAGGGGCTCGGCGGCCGCTTCCGACGCCGCCTCCGCGGCGGCGGCCGCGACGTCCTCGAGCGTGAGGACGAAATCCGTGTGCGCCCTCGTCTTCATCGCTTCCCGCTCGGTCGCGGTGGCGTTCGACGGAATCACCACGGGAAGGAGTCCGAGCCGCTGCGCGGCGAGGAAGGTCACGAGGAAGAGCGTCCCCTCCTCGGGCGGGAACTCGAGCGCCAGGTGCTCGCCGTTTCCGAGGTCGCGCGCGAGGAGCGCCTCCGTGGTCGCGGCCACCGCCGCCTCCAGCTCGGCGTAATTCCAGGTGTGGCGCGCGCTCTTCAGCGCGGCGCGAGCCGGCTGCGCCGCCGACCAGAAGCGAAGGGGATCGTGCGTCTCGCTCATTCGGCGGCCTCCACGTGGAGCGGCTCCGTGCGCGCGGCCGCCGCGTCGCGGACGGCGTCGCCGATCCCCGGCCCGGCCGGAAGGCCGAGGCGGCCCGGACGGTCCGCGAATCCCGGGAGGAGATCCTCCGCCAGCGCGCCTCCGGTCGCGAGGCCGTGATCGCCGCCGTCGCCGAGCGACGCGGCGAGGTGGAGCGCCCCCGCGCGGCCGACCGCCGCGTCGAGGAGCGTCGTCACCACGACGCGGATCCCGGCCTCCCGCGCGACGCCGATGATCGCGCGCGCGGCGGCGATCCCGCCGAGCGCGGCCGGCTTCACGACGAAGACGTCGCAGGCGCGCGACGCCGCCAGCCGCCTCGCGGCGCGGAGATCGGTGAGCGCCTCGTCGGCGGCGATCGGGACGCCCGAGCCGGCGCGCACGCGCGCCAGAGCCTCGAGTGCGCCGGCCGCGACCGGCTGCTCGACGTACTCCGGGTCGAACGGCGCGAACGCGCGGAGCGCCTCGAGCGCTTCCGCCTCGCTCCACGCCTGATTCGCGTCGAGGCGAAGCGAGATGTTCGGGCCGGCGGCCTCGCGCACGGCGCGCACGCGCGCGAGGTCCTCGGAGAGGGAAGCGCCGCCGACCTTCAGCTTCAGGCAGCGCGCTCCGGCCGCGACGGCCGCGGCGGCGCCGGCTTGTCATGG
>DATIQI010000282.1:0-7618 GCA_035470985.1 Acidobacteriota bacterium | reverse complement strand
AGGCGCGGATGTTCCGCCCTTCGCGCCCGATGATGCGGCCCTTCATCTCGTCGCTCGGCAGGTGGACGACGGCGACGGTGCTCTCCGCCGAGTGGTCGGCGGCGCAGCGCTGGATGGTGAGGGTGAGGACCTCGCGGGCTTCCTTCTCCGCGGTCCGGTGGAGCTCCTCGCGGATCTCCTGGAGGCGCTTCGCCCCCTCCACGCGCGCCTCGTGCTCCATGTTGGCGAGGAGCTGCTGGCGGGCCTCGTCGGCGGTCATGCCGCTGATCCGCTGCAGGCGCGTGTTCTGCTCGATGAGGACGCGCTGCAGCTCGACGTCGCGCTCGGCCAGGGCCTCGCTCTTGATGTCGAGCTCTCGCTCGAGGCGCTTCTGGTCGCGCTCCTTCTTGTCGAGGACCTCGGCCCGGCGGTTCAGCCCGGTCTCGAGCTCCTGGAGCTTCCGCTCGTTGCGGGAGATCTCCTGCTTCTGGCTCTGGACTTCCTTGTCGAGCTTGGTCTTCTCGCGGAACCACTCGTCCTTCGCCTCGAGGACGGCGCTCTTCTTCAGATTCTCCGCCTCGCGCTCCGCCTCGCGGACGATCTTCGCGGCCAGCTGCTCCGCGTTGAAGACCTTGCCCTCGCCGATCTTCCGGTGCGCGATCCAGCCGAGGAAGAAGGCCAGCGCGACACCGACGACCTCGATGAGAGCGAACAGCCAGGGACTGAGCGTCATGGCGGTCGGACCTCCCCCCGATCGAAAAGGCCCCGCCGATGCCGTGGGTGCGAGACTTTTGAACCTGGAGAATCCAGGTGGGTGGCGTAGAGCCCGGTTCGCGCCTCCCGCCGAAGCGGGTTCGCACTACGCTGGCCGTTCCGTCTCCCAGTCTAGGCTTTGTGGCTCAAAAATGCCTGGTACCGCACGAGCATGGCAGGGTGAACTCGTGAACGATGTGTCGTGGTGCGGATCGAGCGGAGTCGGTGCGCGGATTCGCCGCCGGGCGGTCAGCCGTCGCCGAGAGCTTCGCCGAGCGCCTTCTCGAGGCGCTGCGCGCGCTCGCGGAGCTCGGCTTCGAGCCGCCGCAGCTCGTCGCGCTGGCGGAACAGCTCGTCGGCTAGGTTCATCGAGGTGAGAATGGCGATCTTGGTGGGCGTGCCGGACGCGAGCCGGCCCTCCAACTCCCGCATCTTTCCGTCCACATAGGCGGCGACCTCCTGGATGTAGGCCGGGTCGGCGCCTTTGATCTTGTACTCGCTGCCGAATATCGTGACGCTGAGCGTCTTCGGTTCGGAGCTCATCTCGATCCTCGATCGTGCTTCCGGCGGCGGTCCGCGACCGGTGGTGCCGGTCGGAACCGCACGGCGCTAGGTCTGGACAGCCTTCTCCAGGACGTCCAGTTTCGCGAGCATCTCCTCGACGCGGCGCACCATCGCGCGCCGCTCGTCCAGAAGGGTCGCCCGCTCCGCCTCCAGCGCCTGCAGGCGGGGCTTCGCGTCGTCGGCCCCCGCTTTCGCGACGGCCTCCTCCAGTTTCCGTACCCGGGTCTGGAGGGTCTGATTCTCGGCTTCCAGCCGTCCCTTCTCCTCGCGAAGCGTCCGGAGATGGTCGGCGACGGCGCGCACGCGCTCGTCCAGCCGGTCGAGTTCTTTCATCATGGCTTCGGGCCCGTTCCCGCCGGCGCCGCGCCCCGGAGCGTCGCTCCGTGGCGCTCGTCCAGCGCGCTCACGATCTTCGTCACCGCCGCGTCCACGTCCGCGTCCGTCAAGGTCCGGTCGGCGACCCGGAACTCCAGGGCGAACGCGAGGCTTCGCGGCGCGTCATCCCCCGAACCCATTCGGAAGAGATCGAAGAGGCGCGCCCGTTCCAAGAGCGGCTTCCCCTTCTCCCGAATCGTCCGGAGCAGGTCTTCGTGTGTTACGTCGTGCCGGGAGACGAGGACCGCGAGGTCCCGCTTGGAGGCCGGGGTCCGCGGCACCTCCCGATACCGCTTCGGCCGGGACGCGGCCTGGGCCAGCGCCGCGACCGCCAGGACCGCCGCCCAGACCGGCCGTTCGGCTCCGAGAGCCCGCCCGACCCGCGGGGCGACTTCACCCACGATCCCAAGCGGGCCGTCCGAACCGACGATTTCGGCGGCGGTTCCGGCGGCCCATCTCGAATCATGGTAGGAGCGCGTCTCCCACGAGTCAATTCCCAATGCCGCGAGGACCGATTCCACGGCGCCCTTCAGCTCCAAGAGGCGGTCCTTCTCGCCGTTCGGGGCGTCCCAGGACGAGGGCACGCCCATGAGGACGAGCGCGGCCTCCAGGCGCTCGGTCCCGAGCGGCTTGGGACTCGCGCGGAAGACCTTCCCCACTTCGATCAGTCGGACGTCTTCGACGCCGTGGTGGAGGTTCTCGGCCGCCGCGCGGATCAGGGCCGGGAGAAGCGAAGTCCGGAGGTGCTTCAACTCGCGGCTGATCGGGTTCTGAAGCTCCCAGACGTCGCCGTCCGCGAGCCCTTCCCGGAACTCCTCCGGGATCGACCCGACCAGAACGGTGCTGAGGGCCTGGTCGAAACCGATACCGCAAGCGACGTCGCGCAAGCGTGTTGCGGCCGTATCTTCGAGGCTCTTCGTAGCCTTCGGGAGGGGCCCCGAGCGGACCGTCGGGGGGATCCGATCGTAGCCCAGGATCCGCGCGATCTCCTCGATCAGGTCCTCCTCGATCTCGAGATCGTAGCGGTGCGGCGGCACGAGGAAGCGGCCGGTCGCGTCGCCTCCCGCCGGCGTCCAGGCCACGTCCAGCTCGATCTCGAGCGCCGCGAGCGCCCGAGCCGCTTCTTCCTTCGGCACGGGGAATCCGAGCAGCCGCTCCATCCGCCCGTGGCGGAGCGCGACCGCGCGACGGTCGCGGCGTCCGGGCCATAGATCGACGGACTCCGTCACGATCGTTCCCCCGGCGATCTCGGCGAGGAGGCGGGCGGTCGCGTCGAGCGCGTGGGCCACCGCCACCGGGTCGACTCCGTGCCCGAACCGGTCGGAAGCGTCGGTCTCCGCGCCGAGCGCGCGCGCGGACGCGCGCGTCAGGGCGGGGTCGAAGTACGCGCTCTCGAGAACCACGTCGCGCGTCGCGTCCGTGACGCCGCTATCGATCCCTCCCATGACGCCCGCCAGGGCCATCGGCTTCTTCGCGTCGGCGATGACGAGGATGCGCGGATCGAGGGCCATGTCGCGCCCGTCGAGGAGCGTGAGGCGCTCTCCGTCGCGGGCGCGGCGGACCCGAATCGCGTTCCCGCCGATCTTCGCGGCGTCGAACGCGTGGATCGGCTGCCCGTATTCCCGGAGGACGTAGTTGGTGGCGTCCACGACGTTGCTGATGGAGCGGAAGCCCGTCGCCTCGAGCCGGCGGCGGAGCCAATCGGGCGAGGGACCGATCGTGACGCCGCGGACGACACGCGCCATGTAGCGCGCGCAGTCGGAGGGATTCTCGATCGAGACGTCGGGGAGCGCGCCCGCCCGGGACGCGGGAGCGGTCGCGACGCCGGCCAGCGATTTGGGCGCCGCGAGCGCCGTGCCGCCCGACGCGGCGATTTCACGCGCGAGGCCGCGGACCGACATGCAGTCGGTCCGGTTCGTCGTGATCTCCACGTCGAGCACGGTCTCCCCGCCCCCCGCGATGGCGGCGAGCGGCGAGCCGATCGCGGGCTCTCCCGGAAGGACCCAGATCCCCTCCGACTCGTCGCTCAGGCCGAGTTCCCGCTCGGAGCAGATCATCCCCATCGATTCCACGCCGCGGATCTTCGCCCGACGGAGCTTCGTACCGTCCGGGAGCGTGGCCCCCACCTGCGCGACGGCGACGCGCTGGCCGGCGGCGACGTTCGGCGCCCCGCAGACGATGGAGAGCGGCTCGCCGCTACCGATCTCGACGCGGCAGAGCCGAAGCCGGTCGGCGTTCGGGTGCGGGTTCGCCTCGAGGACGCGACCGACCACGATCCCGGGATCGAACAACGCGGCGCGCTCGAGCGACTCGACCGGCAGACCGAGCATGGCGAGACGATGGGCGAGCGCCTCCGGCGACTCCGGCAGCGCCGTCCAGTCTCCCAGCCAGCTCCAGGTCACTTTCACGTCGGGGCCCTGCTCCCTTCCGAAGTACGGTCGAAACCGACGACGACGAAACCGATGATGCAGAATCCGGTCAGAACTGCCGCAGCACCCGGAGATCGTTCTGGTAGAACATCCGGACGTCGGGAACCCCGTGGCGCAGCATCGCGAGACGTTCCACGCCCATGCCGAACGCGTATCCGGTCCAGATCTCGGGGTCGCAGCCGACCGCGCGGAGCACGTTCGGATGAACCATCCCCGCGCCCAGGACCTCGAGCCACCCGCCCGACAGGGGGCCGCAGACGCCGCACCCCTTCCCGCCGCAGAAGAAGCAGCGGATGTCCACCGACGCGCCCGGCTCGACGAACGGGTAGTACGAGGGCGCGAAGCGGATCACGGTCTCGGGTCCGAAGAACTCCTTCAGGAATCGGTCGAGGATCCCTTTCAGGTCGGCGAGGCTCACGTCGTGGTCCACGTACAGACCCTCGACCTGGAAGAACTCGAAGTGATGCGTGGCGTCCACGGCCTCGTTCCGGTAGACGCGGCCCGGACAGATGATCCGCACGGGTGGCGGCTGCGACTCCATCACGCGGATCTGGACCGAGGAGGTGTGAGGCCGGAGGCAGACGTCCGGCGCGACGTAGAACGTGTCGGTGGCGGCGCGGGCCGGATGCCCCTCCGGCATGTTCAGCGCCGTGAAGGCGTGCCAGTCGCTCTCGACGTCGGGCCCCTCGGCGACGGCGAAGCCCAATCCGCGGAAGATCGACTCGATCTCCTCGAGGACGGCGGGCATGAGGTGGCGGTGGCCGACGGGGGGGCGGCGTCCCGGCAGCGTGACGTCGCGGATCGGTCCCGGCGCGCCCGATCCGGCCAGGCGCGCTTCCGCCTCGGCGAGGCACGCTTCGAGGCGGAAGCGCGCTTCGTTGGCGCGCGCTCCGACGACCGAGCGTTCGGAGGGGTCGAGATCCTTCAGCCCTCGGAGGAGGAGCGTCAGCTCGCTCTTCCGTCCCAGGAAGCGGACGCGCGCCGCCTCCAGCGCGGCGGCGTCCGAAGCCGACGCGAGGGCGTGTTCGCCCTCGCTCCGCAGCGCGTCGATCCGATCCGTCAGGGCCATGGGCATGGGTTCCGGCACGGGCGCGGGGCCGGAGGAATCAGACGGCGGCGGCGGTGGTCTGCTTGGCGACCTCGGCCAGGCGCGCGAAGGCGTCCGCGTCCCGCACGGCCAGGTCGGCGAGAATCTTGCGGTCGATCTCCACGTTCGCGGCCTTCAGGCCCTGGATGAACTTGTTGTAGGAGAGCCCGTGGAGGCGCGCCGCGGCGTTGATCCGGACGATCCAGAGGCTGCGGAACTCGCGCTTCTTCGCGCGGCGATCCCGATACGCGTACTGCATCGCGCGCATCAGGGTCTCCTTGGCGGTCTGATAGAGCTTGCGCCGGCCGCCTCGATTCCCCTTCACCGCGATCATCACCTTGCGGCGGCGCTTGCGTCCCGGTACGACGGTTTTGGTGCGTGGCATCGTCTAAGTCCTCAGGTACGGGTCGATCGCTCGGATCAGCCGCCGTACGGCAAGAGTTTCTGCATGTGGTAACGCTCGGTGTGCTCCACCAGCGTCGACGTGTGGAGCTTCCGCTTGCGCTTCCGGCTCTTTCCACCCTTCAACCCGAGGTGGTGCCGTCCTCCGGCGCGTCCGCGCTTGATCTTCCCCGTGCCGGTCCGCTTCAGACGCTTCGCGGTGGCCCGGCTCGTCTTCATCTTCGGCATCGTCGCTCCTACGGTTTCGACGGCTCGGGCTTCCCCGACTCCCGGGCGGGAGCGGGCGCGCCCGGCGCCGCTTTCGGTTTCACGGGCGTCGCCCGCGGAACCATCAGTAGAACCAGGTTCCGTCCTTCCATCCGCGCGGGGTTCTCGATCTGGCCCACGTCCTCGAGGTCCTTCACGGCCTTCTCGAGGAGCCGGTAGCCCGCCTGCTGGTGCGCCATCTCGCGCCCGCGGAACGTGACGGTGAATTTCACTTTGTCGTGATGAAGCAGGAATTCGCGCGCGTGGCCGACCTTGAAGCTGTAGTCGTGCTCCTCGATCTTCGGCCTCATCTTCACTTCCTTCAGCTGACTCGTGTGCTGCTTCTTGCGCGCCTTCTGCTGCTTCTTGTTCTGCTCGTACTTGAATTTTCCGTAGTCCATCACCCGGCATACGGGCGGCTTCGACGTGGGCGACACCTCCACCAGATCGAGGTTCCGCTCCTGCGCGTAGGCGAGGGCTTCCCGGATGCCGAGAATGCCGATCTGCTCGCCGTCGGGACCGATGACGCGCACGGTCGGGATACGGATACGGTCGTTGACGCGAACTTCCTGCTTTGAGGCGATAGCAGCGCCCTCCTCTAACGGGGATTTCTAGGCTTCGCGGCGGGAGCGCGGCTTCCGGAAGGACGGGCGCCGGGCCGATACGGGGATCGCTTCCCGCGTTGGGCTCGGGCGTTCCGTGTCTCGCCGTCCTGGACGGCGATCTTCATCGGTAACCCCGGTAGCGTTGCGCCTCGGGGTGAGAAGCCTTCGGCTCCTGCTTTGGAACAAGACTGGCGGATGTTACTGGCGCGCAGCGATTTCGGCAAGAAGTTTTTCGGCGAACTCCTGGAGCGGCTGGGCCCCCTCGTCGCCCTTCTTGCGGCTCCGGACCGCGACGCTCCGCGCCTCCATCTCCTTGCGCCCCAACACCAACATGTAGGGGATCTTCATCATCTCGGCGTCGCGGATCTTCGCGCCCATCTTCTCGTCGCGGAGGTCGGCCTCCACGCGGATCCCCTGGTCCATGAAGAGCTTCTTGATCTCCTGGGCGTAGGGGATCTGGCCGTCGGTGATCGGGATCAACTGGACCTGGACCGGAGCCAGCCAGACCGGGAAGTCGCCCGCGTAGTGCTCGATCAGGGTCGCGAAGAAGCGCTCCATCGACCCCAAGAGGGCCCGGTGGACCATGTAGGCGGGGTGATCCTGCCCGTCCGAGCCGGTGTAGCTCACCTCGAACCGGCGCGGCAGGTTGAAGTCGAACTGGATGGTGGAGCACTGCCATTCGCGACCGAGCGCGTCGGCGATCTTGATGTCGATCTTGGGGCCGTAGAAGACCGCTTCCCCCTCGGCGCGGTGATACGGGAGGCCCGACTCCTTCACGACCCGCTCGAGCGCGCCCTCGGCGAGGGCCCACTCCTCGTCGGTGCCGAGGTAGTCCGCCTTGCGGTTCGGGTCGCGGACCGAGAGGTCCACCTTGAATTCCTTGAAGCCGAAGGTGTCGAGCATGAAGCGCGCGAACTCGAGCACGCCGCGGATCTCGCCCTCCACCTGGTCGGGGGTGCAGAAGATGTGCGCGTCGTCCTGGGTGAAGCCGCGCACGCGGGCGAGCCCGTGGAGCACGCCCGACTTCTCGAACCGATAGACGGTCCCCAGCTCCCCGATCCGCACCGGCAGGTCGCGATACGAGTGCTTGCGGCGCTTGTAGATCAGGATGTGGAACGGACAGTTCATCGGCTTCAGGACGTAGTCCTTCTCGTCCACCTTCAGGAAGTACATGTTCT